>NZ_JBHXBG010000024.1:0-42630 GCF_042726755.1 Promicromonospora sp. NPDC060271
GTGGCAGTCACAGCGTCGCGTCCATCGCTTCGGAGAACTGCTGCGGGTCGATCTGGCCCAGGAAGAGCTGGCTCAGGTTGTCCAGCAGGGCCTGAGACTGCGCGGCCGGCAGGGCCTGGTCCCAGGAGAGCTGGAAGTGCGGGGCGTCACGGACCATGCCGTAGACGAACGACAGGTAGTCCGCGTTGTCCTGCTGCTCGATCTTGTCCTCCAGCCCGGTGATCGGCGGGACGGTCCCGATCGCCAGCAGCTCTTCCACGGCCTCGTCATTCAGGACCTCGGTGGAGATGAACTTCTTCGCGGTCTCCTGCGCCTGCGGCGACGCGTCGGCGGACACCGACCAGAAGTTGGACGGGTTGCCCACGATGTTGGCCGGGTCGCCCGCTCCTCCGTCGATCGCCGGGAAGGTCGTGTAGCCGAGGCCTCCGGAAGCGACCAGGTCCGGGGCACTCTCCAGGAAGCTGGGATAGACCCAGCTACCCTGCAGGACGAACGCCGCCTTGCCGGTCTGCACGAGAGCCGTGTCGGCGTTCTGGTCCGCGTTCACCGAACCGAAGCTGTCGCCGAAGGCGCCGGCGTCGACGAGCTCCTGGATCTTGGTCGTGGCCTCGATGATCGCGGGGTTGGACCAGGCGCCCTCCTCGCCGTCCAGGACAGCCTGGAACACCTCGGGCCCGCCGATGCGGTCGGTGAGGTACTGGATCCACATCAGCTCGGGCCAGACGCTCTGTCCGGCCAGTGCGATCGGGATGACGTCGTTGTCCTGCAGTGTGCCCACGGCGTCGAGCAGCTCGTCGTACGTTGCCGGCACCTCGACGCCAGCGGCGTCCAGGAGCTCCTGGTTGTAGTACAGGACGATCGGCTGGCTCTGGGTGTTGGGCACCGCGTAGGTGGTTCCATCGACCTGACCGTTGGCCGCGACCGAGGGGATCAGCTTGTCCGTGAGCTCGGCGGTACTGTCGCCGAGGTCCACGACGTCGCCGTTGGCGACGTAGTCCGACAGGGTGCCACCGGCCCAGGAGTAGATCAGGGTCGGCGCGTTGCCTGCGCCGACGGCGGTGCGGATCTTCTCCTTGTACGCGTCGTTGGCGAACCACTCCACCGCGACCTCGTCATCAGGGTTGTCCTGGTTCCAGGAGTCGAACTGCGCACGGAACATGTCCTCACTGCCGCCGGTCAGCGCCCACGCGCTCGCTCCGCCACCAGCGGTCTGGCCCGGCTGGTTGCCGCCTCCGCACGCAGCGAGCACCGCCGCGACGCTCAACGCGGCCACTGCGGCGCCTGTACGCCGCCCGATCCTCAGCTTCATTGCTCGAGTCCTCTCTGTCGTCGACATCGCGGTCGACACGCGGAAACAGTTTCGCTCTGTTTCCTAAACCACGACGACGGTAAGGACTGCTCGACGACCATGTCAACGGAGCAGAGGGGTATTTTCGGACATCAGTACCCTGAAACTTTTTCCTTGGAGTAGGATCCGACTCGGCCGTCTCGAGGAGGTTTCGCCATGGAGAACGCGAGCATGTCGCGTCCGACGCTGGAGCAGGTGGCGCGTGTGGCCGGGGTATCGAAGGCGACCGCGTCGAAGGTTCTCAACCGGCGCCCTAACATCTCCGAGCACACGCGCCGCCGGGTGGAGCAGGCGATCGAGCAGCTCGGATACGTGCCCACCACCGGCCCGCGGGACACTGATCGGCTCGCAAAGGTGAACGTGGTCTTCGACACCCTGGTCAACGTCTACTCGATGCAGGTGCTGGACGGCATCCTCACCGCCGCGCACAGCCAGGGCGTCGAGGTCCTGGTCGACAAGCTGGATCCCGATCCGGACGGAGACGGGCCGTTGTCCGAAGGCTGGATCCGCGGCCTGGCCGCACATGGCCGGACGGGTGTCATCGTGGTGACCTCGGAACTGACCAGCCGGCAGCGTGACCTCATGCGCGCGCTGGACCTGAGCGTCGTGATGATCGACCCGCTCAACCCGCTGGACGACGAGGTCGTTTCGGTCGGTGCCACGAACTTCACCGGCGGTATGCAGGCGACCCAGCACCTGCTGGATCTCGGCCACCGCCGAATCGCGTTCGCGGGCGGGCTGCCCATCTCCATGGCCTCACGTGAGCGCCTGCAGGGCTACCTGAGCGCGATGAGCTCGGCCGGCATCCCGGCCGATCAGTCAATGGTCCTGGAGCAGGGGTTCACCTTCGTCGCCGGGCTCGAGATGACCGCGAGCTTCCTGGCCGAGGCCAGCCCGCCGACGGCGATCTTCGCGGGCTGCGACGCGTCCGCCCTCGGTGTCCTGGAAGCAGCGCGGCGAGAAGGACTGCGGGTTCCCCAAGACCTGTCGGTGGTCGGTTTCGACGACACCTATCAGGCGATCTCGACGGCGCCGCCACTGACCACCGTGCGCCAGCCCATCATCGACATGGGCCGGGTCGCATTGCGCACGCTCTTGCAGCAGGCACGTGGGGAACGCGCCGACTCCCACCATGTCCAGCTCTCGACTCAGCTGGTCGTCCGAGAGTCCACCGCGGCACCGCGCACCAGCTGATCGGCACATCGTCGTAACGATCGATCCACGGTCGGCGCGTGACGACGACGGGCGAGTCCCTCCGGACACTCGTCGAGACAGCGACACAGCAGGGCCCCCGACCTCCACGTCGGGGGGCCTGCTGTGTCGCCAGATCTCAGGTGCCGGCGCTCAGGAGCGGCTGAACTGCCACCAGTTCACGTTGAAGAGGTAACCGCTGCCGCCGGTGAAACGCAGGTACACGTCGTGGGTGCCGGTCGCGCCGGACACCGGACAGGTGCTCGTCGCCCAGGTCTGCCACCCGCCGGTACCGGTGACCGTGCACGTCCCGACGACCGGACCGCTCGGGCTGTCGAGCCGCACCTCGATCCGGCCGCCGCTGGTCGCGGAGGCGACCCGCGCGGAGAACGACCTGGCGCCCGTGCCGAACGCGACGCCCTTGACCTTGATGTGGTCGCCGTTCTCGATCCAGCCGACGTTCATCCCGCCCTCGCCGGACGGCTCGGTCTCGATCCCGGAGCCCCAGGCGATCGTCTCGGCCTCCTGCCGTACGTACGGGTCGAGCGTGCCGACCTGTGGCACACCCGTGCTCGTCATCGTGAGGGTCGGGATGGTGCCGTCGGCGTTGTAGGTGAACTTCTCGACCGCCACCGACCGCGTGAAGCCGCCGCCGCCCGGCAGCGCACCGTTGTGGTAGAAGAAGTACGAGCTCCCCGCGAAGTCGATGATGCCGGGATGGTTCGTGAAGCTGCTCCCCTGCGTCGGCATGACCGTGCCCCGGTAGGTCCACGGCCCCGTCGGGCCGGGGGCCGTCGAGTAGGCGATGAACTCGGAGCAGCAGCGGGCCGCGAACACGTTGTAGTAGGTGCCGTTGCGTTTGTAGACCCACGGTCCTTCCTCGTAGAGGGTCGGCCGGTTCGGGTCGCCGGTCCGGGTGCCGAACCCGGCGGTGTTCAGCGGGATCCGGGTCGGGCTGCCGGAGTAGGAGATCATGTCCGCGTTCAGCCGGACGTACCAGAGGTTGGGGTTTCCCCAGTAGAGGTACGCCTGGCCGTCGTCGTCGACCAGGACGTGCGGGTCGATCTCGCCGTTGCCGACGAGCGGACGGCCGATCGCGTCCCGGAACGGCCCGGTCGGGCTCTCCGAGACGCCGACCCCGATGACCTTCTGCCCCGTGGAGCGCTGCCGCACCGGCACGTACCAGTAGAACTTGCCGTTCCGGGCGACGACGTGCCCGGCCCACGCGTCCGCGTCCGCCCAGGCGAACGTCGCCAGCGACATGGGCGTCCCGTGGTCGGTCCAGTTGACCATGTCGGCGGACGAGAACACGCGCCAGTCGCGCATCGTGAAGTACGTGGACCCGTCCTCGTCGTGCCCCGTGTAGAGGTAGACGCGGCCGTTGTGCACCAGGGGCGCGGGATCGGCGGTGTAGACGTGCTGGACGATCGGGTTGTCCGCCTGAGCCGGGGCGGACAGGAGCGTGACGGCGCAGACTGCCGCGACCAGCGCGGCCAGGACCGGCCGGAGTCTCGTCCCTGCCCGGTGTGCTCGGGGTTGCTTCATGGCTTCCTCCTCGACGATCTCGGGGTCTACCGGCGCGTCCAGAGCTGGTTGGCCGCGCCCGTGCACGTCCAGAGCAGCACCGCGGTGTTGTTGGCGGTGAGATTGCGGTCGACGTCCAGGCACAGACCGGACTGCACGCCGCGGATCGTGCCGTCGCCTTGGAACGTCCACTGCTGGTTGCTGCCGCCGTGGCAGTCCCAGAGCTGTACCCGGGTGCCGGCCGTGGCGCCGGTCGGGGCGTCGAGGCACTTGCCCAGCGACCGCAGCGTGCCGCCCGTCGCGGTCCACGTCTGGTTCGGCGCCGCGTTGCAGTCCCAGATCACCAGGCCGGTGCCGTTCGCGGTGGCGCTGTTCGGCACGTCGAGGCAGCGGCCCGACGCAGAGCTGACGAGCGTGCCCGTCGGCGGCTGGGAGGTGCCGCCGGGGGTCACCTTGAACAGCGCGACGCCGTGCTGGGCGACGCTCGCGGTGAGCTGCCCGGTGGTCGTGCCCGTGGCGCCGGTCCACAGCTCGCGGTACGAGTGCGTGCCGGAGCCGAGCCCGACCTGGCCGAGCGTGGTCGAGATCTGCCGGCTGCCGGAGCCGCGGTTGAGCAGGGCGACCGCGACCGAACCGTCGGCGAGCGGCTTGGCCCAGACCTCGGCGTCGCCGTCGTCACGCACCCGGTCCGCCTGCCGCACCAGCGGGTCCTGGTCGATCGCGAGGACGTCGCGGTTGGTGAGGACGGCGCGCACGTCGGCACTCATGTTCCGCAGGTCGTTGCCGGCGATGAGCGGCGCGCTGAGCATCGCCCACATGCTCTGGTGCGCGCGGTTCTCCGTGAGCGTCAGCGTGTTCCGCACGCCGACCATGAGCATGTCGGGGTCGTTGTACGCTCCCGGCCTGGTCCACTCGCGCATCGGCTCGATGATGTCGAGGGCTTCGGTGATCCCGACGAAGCAGTCGGCCGACGGCGAGCAGCCCGTCGACCAGGCGTCGTCCAGGTCCTCGGAGGTGCGCCACATGTCCGAGAACTCGCCCCAGCCCGGGTAGGTCGGGGCGGTGTTCGAGTGGGCGCTGTTCGGGTTGATCGAGTAGACGATGGGGCGTCCCGTGGCCTTCAGCGCGTCGCCGAACTTCTTGAACAGCGCGGCCTGCTCCGTCACGGTGCCGCGCGGGTCGCACCAGTCGTGCTTGACGTAGTCGACACCCCACGAGGCGAACAGGTTCGCGTCCCGGGTCTCGTACCCGTTGGACGACGTCCCCGGCAGGTTCGAGAAGTACTGGTTGCAGGTCTTCTCGCGCGGCGCGTGATAGATCCCGAACTTCAGGCCCTTGCTGTGGATGTAGTCACCGAGCGCCTTCATCCCCGACGGGAAGCGGTCCGTCCGGGCGCGCAGGTTGCCGCTCGCGTCCCGGGTGTCCTGCATCCAGCAGTCGTCGACGACGACGTACTGGTACCCGGCCGCCGCCATGCCCGAGCTCACCATGGCGTCCGCCGTCTGGCGCACCATCTGCTCGTTGATGTTGCAGTAGAAGGTGTTCCAGCTGTTCCAGCCCAGGGGCGGCAGCGGAGCCGGCTCCTCGACGGTCGGTTCGGCCGCGGCAGCGACCGGAGCCGCAGCGGTGACCGCCGTGGTGGCGACCGCCGTGGTGGTGACCGCCGTGGTGGCCGGAGCGGCGGCACCGGCCACCGCCCCCGTGGAGACCATGGACGCGGTCAGGACGGTCGCGGCGAGCAACGGGAGCCAGCGGTGACGAGGCAGGGCTTTCACGAGCACTCCTTCGTGCGGGGGTGAGGTGGGCGATGACGTGCGTGGACGGTGCCTAGCCGGTGCGTGGCCGGTGCGTGGCCGCCTACGGGGCGGTCAGGTCGAACCGCCGTACGGTGACCGCGCCGCCGAGGGAGCTGGTGGCGTAGTTGAAGATCCCGAACCGGTAGCCCATGAAGAACTGCCACGAGTTGCCGAGCGTGAAGCCGGGGCCGAGCCGGGTGAACGTCACGCCGTCGGTGCTGTAGGAGAACGTGGCCTGCCGTCCCGAGCCGGGCCGGATGTCCGCGGTGGCCCGCAGCCAGATGCGGCCGCCGCTGACGGCGGCGCTCGCGGCCTCGGTGCCGGTGCCGGTGGTGTTCCAGCTACCGTCCATCGACAGGCCGTTCGTCATCGAGACCCGGGTGACGCCGTTGTCCCGCCGGACACCGATCCACGCCGAGGAGTCCCGCAGCATCGCGAGCCCGGCCCGGTCGCCGTCGCGCATGGCGGCATAGTCGAGCTCGATCGTCGCGGTGGACGACGGGCCCTGGATGCGGTGGGTGAGCGTATTACGCGCGTTGTAGAGGTCGTTCGTCACGGTGGCGGTCTGCAGCCGCAGCCCGTTGCCGGTCGTGAACCTGCTCGTGTCCGGGTTGTGGTTCCACTCCCAGCGGTGGCCGAGCGTTGGGCCGGTGAACGTGTCGGGGCCGATCATCGACGCCACGGTGCGCGACGTCGTGATGTTCGGCTTCGGGTACGTGGTGCCCCAGGCGCCGTTCACGGTCTGCACGGTGGGCCAGCCGTCGGCGCTCCAGGTGATCGGGGCGAGGGCAGGCACCCGGCCGCCCGGGTACGCGTCGACGAACGACATGTAGTACCAGTCGCCGTTCTGGGTCTGCACGAGGCCGCCCTGGTGCGGCACCCCGCCGCCAGGGATCGGGCCGGGCATGTCGAGCAGGACCTGGCGCATCTCGTACGGCCCGAACGGAGAGCTGGACCGCAGCACGTACTGCCCGTTGGCCGGCCGCGTCAGCCAGATGTAGTAGTAGCCGTTCCGCTTGTAGAACCGGGCGCCCTCGAGGGTGCCGACGCTCGACGGCGTGCTGAACACCTGCTGGCTGCGCACCTGGCTGAACCCGTCGGCCGACAGCTCGGCCACGTGGATCGTCCGGTTGCCGTAGGCGACGTACATCTTGTCGTTGTCGTCGACGAGCAGCCCGGCGTCGTAGTAGCACCCGGGGATCTGGGCACGCTTGGCCCAGGTGCCGTCCACCGCGGTCGCCGTGTAGACGTACGTGCGGTTGAACTCGACGCAGCCGATCCAGTAGTAGGTCTGGTTGCTGGGCCGGTAGTTGAACGCGGACGCCCAGATGCCCTTGACGTAGGCCCGGCCACCATTGAGGTTGTACGAGTTGGACCCGAAGTCGAGGTTGGGCACGGAGTGGCCGGCGTACTCCCAGTTGACGAGGTCGTACGAGCGCAGGATCGGCGCGCCCGGGGAGTAGTGCATGGTGGACGCGGAGTAGTAGTAGGCGTCGCCGACCCGGATGATGTCGCCGTCGGCGAAGTCCTGCCAGACCACCGGGTTGGTATAGGTCCCGCCGCTCGACCCGCCGCCGACCTTGACGAGCTGCCACTGCTGGTTGGCGCCGTTCCAGTCGGAGTACTGGACGATGTTGCCGCCGTCGGCGGTCGAGGCGCCCTGCACCTCGACGGCCTTGCCGCTGTGCCGGGCGATGAGCTGGACGCGGCCGTCCACGTCCTGGAGGCTGAACTGCTGGTTGGTGGAGTTGTTGTCGGTCCACTGGACGACCGGGGCGCCGTCGGCGGTTGACCGGCCCGAGACGTCCAGGACCTTGCCGGACACGCGTGACTTCAGCCGGTAGTAGCCGCCGCCGGAGTCGACGAACTGCCACTGCTGCTGGTTGCCGTCGTTGCGGGACCACTGGGTGATGCGCGCACCGTCGTTGGTGGCGCTGTTGTACACGTCCAGGGCCTTGCCGCTGTTCTGGTTGACCAGCACGTACCACGCCGTGGGATCCACGTCCGCCGCCGAGGCCGTCGGCGCCGGCGCCAGGGACACGCCGGCGAGCGTGACGGCGGCCGAGGCGACGAACGCGGCGGTGCGACGGCGGAACCGAGCTGCAGTGCGGGAAGACATCATTGACTCCCTCATCGATGGACGGCACTCGCGCAGGGCACAAGACACACGACCCGGGAAGTCACTGCCCGACGCGAACGTGCGTCAGGCCGATCCCACCGGCCGTGTGAGCGATAACATCGGTGCTGATGATGGCAGGCGCCTCTCCTGACTTCAACGGTTCGAAGCGGACTTAAACGATTTTTCTCGACGACGCCGGTGGCACGCCGAACCGGCCGACGGGTTTTGCACCGGCCGGTTCGGGAGCATCATGGAGAGCGTCCCGGGGGCGGCCGGCATCTCGCGAGAGGAGCTGCGGCATGGAGCTGTCGGAGCGAGCACACGCGGCACGCGAAGCGATCGAGCCCGTCACGTCGTTCTTCCTCTCGCTGCGCGCCATGGACGGCGGGCCCGACGTCGTCGACCTGACGTTCGGCGACCCGCACGAGATGCCGCTGCCGGGCCTCGTCGATGCCCTGCGCGCGAACCTCGAACCACGCGCCGAGGACTGGTTCGCCTACAAGACCAGCCTCGCCCCGGCCCGGGAGACGATCGCCACCGGCCTGCGAGGCGAGCTCGGCCTGCCCGTCGAGCCGGACGACGTCGCCATGACCCAGGGCGCGTTCGGCGCCATAGCGCTCGCGTTCCGGCTGGTCGCCGACGTCGGCGACGAGGTGGTGATCCCCGAGCCGGGCTGGTTCTACGCCCCGATGCTGCGCGCGGCCGACCTCGTCCCGGTCCGGGCGCCGCTCGCGGCGGACACGTTCGACCTGGACGTCGAGGCCGTCGTCCGGGCGCTCACACCACGCACGCGCATCGTGGTCGTGAACTCGCCCGCGAACCCCACCGGCCGCGTCTACTCGCGGGACCGGCTGGTCGACCTCGCGACGGCGCTCGAGGCGGCGTCGGTGCGGGGCGGCCGGCGGATCTGGCTGCTGTCGGACGAGCCGTACCGGCGCATCCGCTTCGACGGAGTCGCCTTCACCAGCCCTGCCGCCTGCTACCCGTGGACCCTGATCGACTACAGCTACGGGAAGGTCCTGCTCGCGCCGGGGCAGCGCCTCGGCTATCTCGTGCTCTCGCCCCTGATTCCCCGGGCGGAGCGCGCGGAGCTGCGCGCCGCCCTGCTCCCGTTGCAGATGGGACTGGGCTGGGGCTTCCCCGATGCGCTCATGCAGTACGCGGTGCCGGCCCTCGAGTCGGTCTCGATCGACCTGGTCGAGCTCGGGAAGCGCCGGGACCGCATGGTGGTGGCGCTCGGTGAGGCCGGGTACACGCTGACCGTCCCCGAGGGCACGTTCTACCTGTGGGGCGCGGCGCCGGGCGGCGACGGGGCCGCCTTCGCCGCAGCTCTCGCCGACCGCGGTGTGTTCGTGCTGCCGGGCACCGTGTTCAACAGTCCCGGCCACTTCCGGATCAGCCTGACCGCCACGACGGCCATGCTCGAGCGGGCGCTGCCCGCCCTGCGGGAGCTCGGTCCCGGCTGAGGCCGCCCCGGTCACAGATCGTGCTCGGCCAGCTCCCGGAACTCGTCGGGCACGGCACCGCCGCGGCGCAGCACGACGGGCAGGTAGCCGACGGCGTCGGAGCCGAACCGCGTACGGATCGCGTCCATCGACTCGTCGACGGCGCGCCGTGCCGCCCCTTGCGCGGAGCCTGGCCGCCACGGGTCCGGCGGCTCCAGGTCGAGCTCGAGCTGGATCGCTCGCTGCTCGCCGAGGTTCGAGACGGAGACGCCGAGCAGCGTGATCTCAGCCGGTGCGGCGTCGTCGATCGCCGACCAGGCCAGCCGCTCGGCGACCTCGGTGAGCGTGAGCGTCGCCGCGACCGGCACGGGCAGCGTGCGGGACCGGGTCGCGCGCCGCATGCCCGCGAAGCGCACCGCTACCGTCACGGTGCGGCCCGCGCGCCCCTTGGCGCGCAGCCGCCGCGACACCCGGTCGGACAGGTGCGCCAGGACCGCCCGGACGTCGTCCGGCTCAGGGCGCCGGCGGCTCAGGGCGGACTGCGCCCCGACGGAGCGTGCGCGGCGGCTGGTCACGACCCGGCGGGGGTCCTCGTCGTGCGCCATCGCGCTGAGCTTGTGCCCGACCGCCTGCCCGAGGATGTGCTCGACGGCTGACGACGGGGTGCGCGCCAGCTCGCCGATCGTCCGGATGCCGAGGTCGGCGAGGCGCTGCTCGTTCACGGGACCCACGCCCCAGATCAGGCCGACCGGCAGGGGGTCGAGGAAGGCCCGCTCGGCGCCGGGGTCGACGACGACCAGCCCGTCCGGCTTGGCCACCTGGGAGGCGATCTTCGCGAGGTGCTTGGTCCGCGCGGCGCCGACCGAGATGGGCAGCCCCACCTCGGTCCGGACGCGCGCGCGGATCCGCGCGCCGATCGCGGCGGGCGGGCCGAACAGGTGCGTCGCGCCGGCCACGTCGAGGAAGGCCTCGTCGATCGAGATCCGCTCGACCGTCGGCGTGACGTCCGCGAGGACGGCCATCACGGCGTCGCCCAGCCGCTGGTACTCGCCGAAGTGGCCGCCGACGAACACGAGGTCGGGACAGAGCCGGGCCGCCCGCCAGCCGGGCATCCCGCCCTGCACCCCGTGCGCCTTGGCCTCGTACGAGGCCGCGAGGACCACTCCTCCACGCGGCCCGCCGCCGACGGCGACCGGGCGGCCGCGCAGGGCGGGATCCAGCAGCTGCTCGACCGACGCGTAGAACGCGTCGAGGTCGGCGTGCAGGATCGTGGCGCCGGGCCCGGACATGACACCATGCTACTCGAACACGTGTTCCATTCCTATGCCCTCGTCGTGCCCGGCGCCGAGCCGATCAGGGATTCGCGTACATCTGCACGACGACCCGGTCGAAGCGCCGCGCCGCGAGGTCCCGACGGTCGATGGTCCAGTACAGGATCCCCATCGGCACCCCTACCCACTGCGCGAGCACGACCCAGTCCTCCGGGCGCGAGCTGCCCTCGCCGGGTTCGCGACCGCACTCCTGGTCCGCCGACTCCCGGGCCGGGTCGCCGTAGCCGTCGAAGTCGTAGGCGTAGCCGCCCACCTGCCACTCGCCGCCCTCGTCGGTCTGCTCGGACCACACGGCCTGCAGCGTCTCCGCGTAGGGGTGCGCGGCGCGGGTCTCGGCGTCGAGCGGGCAGGACGGCAGGGACACGCCGGGGACCAGGCGGAGATCGGGGCTGCGCCGGAGCGACTCGTCCAGGTCCTCGGGTGAGTCGTATCCGTAGGCTTCGTAGTCGACCGAGACCTCCCGCGCCTCGACCGGCGTCCCCGCCGGGACGTGCACGGCGCCACCCGCCAGGACCTCGTCCTCCAGCTCGACGTTCGCGAACAGGAGCACCTGGCCGTCGGGCGGCAGCGGCAGGTCTGTGGCGGTCGGCGGGATGGCCGCGAGGTCGAGCGTCACGATGAGCTGGTACTCGGCACGGTAGTCGGGCTCGACGACCATGGCGGGGGTGGGCACGTCGGGCGGCAGCAGCAGCGGGCTGCCGAGCCGGCCGACGACGGGGCCGCCGCCGTCGGGCGCCGTGCGCAGCGCCGGCCGCGCGAGCCCGAGCCACCGGTCGACGTCGTCCGCCGGGACGCCACGCTCGCGCGCCTGCTCCCGGAACCGGTCCAGCCACCACAGCGTCTTCGCAGGCAGGGTACGGACGGACGCCGGCAGCACGCCCTTCCCGAACTCCCAGCCGGGATCCGGCGCGACCGCTCCCGGCTCGCCCAGCTCCGCGAGCCACTCCGCGGCGGACGACCGCATGCTCACGCCGCCGTCGGACAGTGCGGACAGCTCGGACAGTGCGGCGCGCGGCAGCCCGGGCACCCGGGCGGTCACCGAGCACCCGGCGGGCGGGCCGACGGAGGCGGTCCGCACCCAGCGCGAAGGACGTGAGACGCGGGACCAGCGCCTCGGGGGGCGCGGGGAACCGTTCGAGGATCGTCAGGATCATCGCTCTTGTGTCGACGGCGTAGTGGTCCGGGTGCCGCTTCCCGTCGCCGCCGTCGAGGTACTCGTCCACGAGGTCGAGCCGTTCGGCGAACAGCGGCCACCAGCGTTCGGCGTCCTCCGGCGTCAGGGAGGCGCCGATCTTCCGGCCCCGGCCGTCCACCCGGGTGATGAGCAGCTCGGCGGTCCAGCGGTCCGCGTCGGCCGCTCCCGCGGCACGCCGCGCGTCCCGCAGGGCGCGCACGTCCGGCAGCAGCGCGAGCTTGCTCTCGGCGACCTGCCAGGCGCGGTCCGCGTCCTTCCCGCTTCCCGGCCGCAGCCCGCGCAGGGCCCGCAGCTCCTCCGCGAGCGCCGCGTCGTGGGGCGCCGCGACGGGAGGCACCGGCACGGCCGCCGCCGGGCGCAGCACCCGCGCGCGGTAGAGGGCCCGGCGCAGCAGCCGCTCCCGGTCCGGGTCCGGCGGCCGGGTGTCGCCGTCGTCCTCGCCTCCGGCCAGGGCCTCCTCGATCGCGGTGACGCCGCCGTCCAGGTCGAGGTCGCTCACGCGGGCGAGGGTGTCCGGCAGGCGGTCCGGCGGTGCGGTCCGCAGGTGCCGCCGCAGCGCGTCGACCTGCCTGGGCCCGTCGAGCAGGGACAGCGTGGCCAGCGCCTGGGCGCGGACGCCGGCGTCCGCGTCGACGGCCAGGCCGGCGCACAGGCCCACATGCGCTTCGGGTCCGCGTGCACACAGGGCAGCCACCTGGCTCCGGACGTGGGGCTCCGACCCGGCGGCGACCTCCGCGAGCGCGTCGGTGTGCCGGGCGAGGTACGCGACGCCCGGGTCGCCCTCGAGCATGTGGTGCCTGCTGCGCGCCCAGTGGTGGTCCACGTGCAGCAGTGCGGTCAGGGTGGCGTGCGCTGCCGACCGGCCGGGTGCGTCGTCGGCCCGGGCGATCTCCTCGACGAGGTCCGGGTTCCACCGGAGCCGGACGTCCGCGGCGTCGGCCGCGTCCGTCGCGGTGGTCGCCCTGCCCACGTCGTGGGCCAGCGTCAGCAGCCAGGACCGCTCGCCGTCCTGCGCTCCCCTGCCGGAGGCCGCGTGCAGCACCTGCCCGAACCGGGCGAGCAGGTCGACCGGTGCGTCCTTGTAGACCGTGAGCCGCGCGGCCTCGGCCACCCGCCGGGTCCACCCGGGATGCAGCTCGACGACGGCGGCCGTCAGCTCGGCCGGGTGGTAGCCGTCCGGTTCGGCGACCAGCCTCGTGCCGTGCGGCCGCTCGCGCAGCGCCTCCAGGACATCTGGTCTGGTGCCCCGCAGCACGTGGTCGACGGCCGGGTCGAAGTTGTGTGCCATCCCGAGCGGCGCGAGAGCCTCCCGCACCGCGGCTGCTACCTGGTCGGATGCCGTCTCGTCGGATGCCACCTCGCCAGATGCCGCCTCGTCAAATATGTACATATCGGGAGTTTATGGGCGGGGTCTGACATGCCCGCTCCGCTCGGCCGGTGTCAGTGGTCCCTGGCACACTGGCGGCCATGACCCTTCCGGACGTCGCCCCCGCCCCGACCGCCACCGCGCTCGACGTGCTGCGTGACGTCTTCGGGTACGACGCCTTCCGCGGCGAGCAGCAGGACATCATCGACACCGTCGCCGGCGGCGGCGACGCCCTCGTGCTCATGCCGACGGGCGGCGGCAAGTCGCTGTGCTACCAGATCCCGGCGCTCGTCCGGCGGGGCACCGGCGTGGTGATCTCGCCGCTGATCGCCCTCATGCAGGACCAGGTGGACGCCCTGGACGCGCTCGGTGTCCGGGCCGGCTTCCTCAACTCGACGCAGGACCCGGACCAGCGCCGCGCGGTGGAGCAGGCCTACCGCTCGGGCGAGCTCGACCTGCTGTACCTGGCCCCGGAACGGCTCGGCGTCGAGTCCACCGCGCGGTTGCTCGACCAGGGCACCATCGCCCTGTTCGCGATCGACGAGGCGCACTGTGTGTCCCAGTGGGGCCACGACTTCCGGCCGGACTACCTGCGCCTCGGCGAGCTGGCCGAACGCTGGCCCGGGGTCCCCCGCATCGCGCTGACCGCTACCGCCACCCAGCACACCCGTGAGGAGATCGCCACCCGCCTGGGGCTGACCGAGGCCAGGCACTTCGTCGCGAGCTTCGACCGCCCCAACATCACCTACCGCGTCGTGCCGAAGGACAACCCGGGCAAGCAGCTGCTGGACCTGCTGCGCACCGAGCACCCCGGCGACTCCGGGATCGTCTACTGCCTGTCGCGCGCCTCGGTGGAGAAGACGGCTCAGCAGCTCACCGACCAGGGCATCCGCGCCCTGCCGTACCACGCGGGCCTGCCCGCGCACGTGCGGTCGGCCAACCAGTCGACGTTCCTGCGCGAGGACGGCGTCATCATGGTCGCGACCATCGCGTTCGGCATGGGGATCGACAAGCCGGACGTCCGGTTCGTCGTGCACCTCGACCTGCCCAAGTCGGTCGAGGGCTACTACCAGGAGACCGGCCGTGCCGGACGCGACGGCCTGCCGTCCACGGCATGGCTCGCGTACGGCCTGGCCGACGTCGTCCAGCAGCGCAAGATGATCGCCGAGTCCGACGGCGACCTCGCACACCGCCGCAAGCTCTCGGCGCACCTCGACGCGATGCTCGCCCTGTGCGAGACCGTCGAGTGCCGCCGCGCCCAGCTGCTGCGCTACTTCGGCCAGAGCCACCCGGGCAGCTGCGGGGCCTGCGACACGTGCCAGAACCCGCCGGAGGCCTGGGACGGCACGGTCCCGGCGCAGAAGCTGCTGTCCGCGGTGTTCCGCCTGGACCGCGAGCGCAACCAGCGTTTCGGCGTGGGGCACGTGGTCGACATCCTGCGCGGGAAGTCGACGCCGAAGATCACGCAGTGGGGGCACGACAGCCTCACGGTGTTCGGGGTCGGCGAGGACCTGTCCGACGGCGAGTGGCGGTCCGTGGCGCGCCAGCTCCTGGCCCAGGGGCTGCTGGAGGTGGACTCGAACCACGGCACGCTCGTGCTCACGGAGGCCAGCGCGGAGGTCCTGGGCCGAAGGCGCGAGGTGCGGATGCGGCGCGACCCGGCCCCGACGGCACGCAGCGCACGCAAGCCCGCGCGCTCCGGCGGCGCACGCCCTGAGGCAGCGCCGCTGTCGGACGTCGACCAGCCGGTCTTCGAGCGCCTCCGGGCGTGGCGGGCCGCGGCGGCCAAGGAGCAGGGCGTGCCGGCCTACGTCGTGTTCCACGACGCGACGCTGCGTGCGGTGGTCGCCGAACGGCCGGCGGACCTGGACGCGCTGAGCGGGATCAGCGGCGTCGGCCAGGCGAAGCTGGAGCGCTACGGCGAGGGGATCCTCGCTGCGCTGCACGCACCGGTGTGAAGTCTCGCGGCGCAACCTCAGTGGTATGCCGGCACGGCCGCGTACCACTGAGGTGGTACGCGGAGTGGCAACTCCGGCAGGACGCCCCCTGACCTGGCCTTTCCTAGGGTCATGGTGAACCGTCACACGAGGAGAAGGGTGCACCATGTCCGTCCGTAAGGTTCGCGCCGCGACCGCAGTCACGTCGCTGCTCGGCACGCTCGTCCTGTCCGCCGCGCTGGCCGGGCCGGCGTCGGCCCTCGGTTCTGCCCCGCCGGTCGACGCCTACCAGCTGACCTTCGGCCGCTTCGGGGCCACCACGGGTGCCGCGCTGGCCCTGATCGGCGTGGGGTTCGGTGTCGTGGCCCTGCTCCGCTCCTCCCGTCGCCGTCGGTCGGCCGTCATCGCCGCGGCACTCGGGCTGGGCGGCGTGGTGATCGGCGCCGTCTTCCTCGCCATCGCGGACGGTGGTCCCGGAACCGGAAACGGCGTGGTCGGTTCCTGGGTCTCGTTCGTGCTCGGTCCCATCGCATTGCTGCTCGCCTGGCGCGGCCTGAGACGATCTGCCGGTGCGCCGGGAACCTGAACCGTCGCCGATGATCGCGGGCGTGCGTTCACCTCCTGGTGCAGGCAGGGTCGGGCCACGGGGCTCCGAGGCATAGCCCTCTCGGCCCCGTGGACCTAGGCTGGACTTGTCCCCAGTCCTGCGACGACGACGTGGCGGTGACGCGTCATGACCTGGAACTTCCTACCGCGTCCGGCGCGCGCGCCCGACCCGCTGGTGACGCTGCGCCTGCAGATCCGGCTCGGGGAGCTCGCGGCCGAGCTGCGCCGCCTCGAGGAGGACCCGGACGTCTACGCGCGGGCCCACCACTGGTTCGCCGTCCAGGGCGCCTACGACGCGCTGCTGCGCGAGGCGTGCCACCTCGCGGGACTACCCACCGAGGCGGCACCGCTGCGCGCGGACGAGCGCGCCGGGGCAGGCGAGCGCCTGCGAGAGGAGCTGGAGCTCAGCTCGCGCGGCTGGTCGTGGTGAGAGCGCCTAAAGTCAGGGAATGTTTCCCTGGCTCGAGATCGCCGGGTGGACCGGTTCCATCCTCGTCGTGCTCTCCCTCACGCAGGCGCGTGTGCTCCGCTTCCGCTGGCTCAACCTCATCGGCTCGCTCGTCGCGACCGCCTACAACGCGATAGTCGGCATCTGGCCGTTCGCCGCCATGAACGCCGCGATCAGCCTCATCAACATCTACTGGTTGTGGCGCCTGAACCGCGAGCGCCACGATGCCGCCGTGTACGAGGTGATCGAGGTGGCGCCCGACGACGCGTACCTCCTGCACGTGCTGCGCACCCACGCCGCGGACATCGCGAGCGTGGCTCCGGGGTTCGTGCCGCTGCCCGGACCTGGCGAGGAGCGTTCGGCGTTCCTGGTGCAGCGCGGTGACGAGACCGTCGGGGTCGTGGAGGTGCGCGACGCCGGCGACGGCACGGGCGTCGTCGACCTCGACTGGGTGACCAAGCGGTTCCGCGACTTCACTCCCGGCGAGTTCGTGTACCGGCGCAGCGGGATCTTCGCGGCGAAGGGTTTCCGGCGTGTCCTGGTACCGCAGGCCGGACCTGGGGAGCTCGCGTACCTGCGCAAGGTGGGCTTCCGTCCCGAGGGTTCCGACGGCGGGGCGTGGGTACGGGACGTCGTGGTGGAAGGCGGGCGCTGACGCGGGCGCACGGCGTCCGTCATCCCGACGGCGTGGGAACCGGCGGGAACGCGACCGCCAGGGGGTGCGGCACCGCGATCGCGCGGCCGGGCTTCCCGGACCCCGCGGGCCTGAAGCCGCCCGGCAGCCACACCAGCGCTGGGTCGGCGGGTACCTCTCCGGCGCGGTCCCGGAGCCAGGCTGCGCCCTCCTGCGCCCACGTGAACCCTGGCCGCTCGAGGGCCGCCCGGTAGATCTCGCCCGCGCGGACGGGGTGACGTTCCGCGAGGTCCTGGAGCGCGAAGTCGGGGACGTGTCCCAGGTCCAGGACCTCGGACACCTGCTGCACGGTCGCCGGGCTGATCGGCGACGTCGAGCCGTGCAGGTCCGCGAGCATCCCGTAGCGGTCCCCGAGCACACGCAGACCGTGGACCGGGTGGTGCACGGGGTACCACGTCCCGCCGTCGGGCCGCCCCTCGTCCAGCGCCTCGCGGAGGTCGCACAGGTCGCGCTCCAGCGGCAGGCTCGGCCACCACGACTCCCCCACGCCCGACGACTCCCACAGCCGGTCGAGGTCCTCGACGAGCCGGGCGCCCACCCTGGCCACACCCTGCCCGCCGAACAGGCGCAGGAACTCCTGGTGCTGCGCCGCCAGCGCCATCCGTGCCCGGTCGAGGATCGCGGGGTTGCGGAACGGCAGGGCCGGTGCGCTCCGGACCAGCTCGGCCATCAGACCGAGCATCGCCGTCCGCTCCCCCGACGCGTACAGGTCGACGGCGCCCACCAGCATCCACAGCTCACCGACCGGGAGGGCGTGCCCGGCCAGGAACCGCCCGGTCCGTAGGTCCGAACGGGGCAACGGAGCGTTCGGGTCGATGTGCAGCGTGTACTCCAGGTCGTCGCCGAGGCAGCGCACGCGCACCCCGGTGCGGGCGCGCCGCGTGATCTCGAAGACGGCGTGGACGCCGCCGGTGCGCCACGTGTCGAGCAGTGCGCGGTCCCGGTCGGTCAGGTCAGCGGACCAGTCGGCGTAGCGGTCGATCAGGCGCATGCCCCGCGGTGGTGCGTCGAAGACGATCTGTGCCGTGGCGAGAGCCTGTGCGCGACCCGCGTGATGGAGCCCGCACAGCGTCCCGCCGTCGTGATGCCGGGCCATCGCCGTCACGCGACGGAAGTTGGCGGCGGTGCGCTCGCCGAACGGCGGGCTCGTCGCGTACTCCAGCAGCCTCGCGTACAGCCCGGACGCATGCCTCAGCGCGCCTTCGATCAGGGCGGGTTCGGTGGTCTCTTCTGGTTCCATATGACCATCATCGAACACCATCAACACCAACCAGCATCTTCATCCACAGTTCTATGGGACGGCGCCTCTCGCCGATGTCCGTCTCAGGTGGCCTCGGGGTCGGCTCCCTGCGCCGCGCGCCCGCCGTCGACCGGCAGGACCGCACCGTTGACGAACGCCGCCTGGTCGGAGAGCAGGAACGCCACGACCTCGGCGACCTCGCGGCCCGTACCGACCCGGCCGAGCGGGTGCAGGGCCGCCATCTGCCGGTCGACCTCGGGATGCTCGCGCCGGTACTCCTCGTAGCGCGCGGTCTCGACGGACCCGAGCGCGACGGCGTTGGTGCGGATCGCGTCAGGCCCGTGGTCGACGGCCACGGCACGGGTCAGCGCCTCGACCGCGCCCTTGGCGGTCGCGTACGGCAGCGCGCCACGCACCGGGCGCTGCGCCTGGTGGGACGAGACGTTGACGATCGCCCCGGCCCGCCCGTGCCGCAGATAGTGCCCGACGGCGGTGTGGCAGCCGGTGACCGCGAGCGACAGGTTCGCCGTGATCGCCGCGAGCACGTCGGACGGCCCGGCGGTGATGGGCGCGTCCCGGAAGACGGCGGCGTTGTTGACCCACCCGGCGAGCGGCGCCCTGGCCTCCGCCAGCTCCGCGGCGGCGCGTGCCGTCTCCGGATCGCCGGCATCTCCGCTGACGAGCGTGACGTCCGGGGCCGCCCAGGTCAGCGTGGCGGCCAGGTCGAGCACCACGACGGGCCCCTCGGCGGCGAGCCGCTCCACGATGGCGCGCCCAACACCCTGGCTGCCGCCGGTCACCACGAACGAACGCACGGCCACTCACCTCCGACGACGCGCATCTCGGTGCCCCCGGTCATCGAATCTACGGTCGCCGGCGACCCAGTAGGGTGCGGCTCGTCCATGCTCATGCCGGTGGGCGGGAACGCCGTCGCGCGGGGACGCCGTCGGGCACGAAAGGAGACGTCAGGGTGTACGACCAGGTCACGCCACGTCGGCACGCGCCGGTGGCGGTACTCGCGTGGGTGCTCGCCGTCCTGCTGGCGCTCGCGGCGGTGATCGGCACGGTGTGGGTGCTGACGCGCGACGTGCCCGACCCGCACAGCGCGCCCACGCAGAGCCCCGGCCAGAGCACGACGGCGCCCGCGGCCGGGCCGAGCCCGTCCGAGAGCTCCGCCGAACCCGACCCGTCCCCCACCCCGAGCGAGCCGCCCCCTGCACCGACGGCCGTCGCGGTGCAGAGCGCCGCGTCCGGCAGGTGTCTCGACGTGCCCGGCGGCGCCGCCGTCGACGGCGCCGCCCTGCAGATCTACGACTGCAACGGCAGCGCGGCCCAGCAGTGGACCGCGTCCGCCTCCGGAGAGCTGCGGGCCCTCGGATCGATGTGCGTGGACGACCCGAGCGGCGGAGCCGCCGGCACCGCCGTCGCCCTCCGGACCTGCCACGGCGGCGCGAACCAGCAGTGGGCACCGCAGGCCGACGGCACGGTGCGCAACGTCGCCACCGGCCTGTGCCTGGACGTCTCCGGCGCGGCCACCGACAACGGGACGCCGGTGATCGTCTACGACTGCCATGCCGGTGACAATCAGCGGTGGTCCGTCTCCGGGTGACGCGGCATCACACCTGGGTCGCCGCGAGCTCCCGCAGCGCCTCGACGACGAGGGCGTGGTCGTCCTGCTGCGCCAGACCGGAGACGGTGACGACGCCGACGATGCCCACTCCCGCGATACGCACAGGGAAGGCCCCGCCGTGTGCCGCGTACTCCTGGAAGAGCAGGCCCTGGTCGGCGTTGAAGTCGGTCCCCTTCGCCCTGGCCCGCAGCCCCACCAGGTACGAGGACGCCCCGAACCGGTAGACGACCCGCACCTTGCGCTTGATCCAGGAGTCGTTGTCGGGCGTCGTGCCCGGCCGCGCCGCGTGGAACACCTGCTGCGTGCCCTTGCGGATGTCGACGACGACGGGCAGGTCCCGCTCGGTCGCCAGCTCGACGAGCCGCGAGCCCAGGCGCCAGGCCTCGTCGTGCGTGAACGTGTCGAGGACGAGCTCGGTCTCCTGGGCCTCGGCCTCGGCGATGGCCGCTCTGACATCTGATTCGGTCATGCCCCCATACTGCCGAATACCCGAGAGCGATGGGGACCTGTCCGAATCGTCCGAAGTGCTCTATGCTCAAGCTGGCGGAGTCATGAAGCGGCTCCCGGTCCGCAGCGGATCCGGGAGGTTCACATGCGATTCATCGACAACACCCGAACCGCCTTCGCCGCCGATGCCGCTGGCGGCCTCGGCTTCGACAGCAGCTCCCCGAGCCGCGTGGACGACGTCGTGTCACCGGCCCTCGTGGGCGAGGCGATGATCGAGCGGGCCAAGAGCTTCGTGGTCGTGGCCAAGCGCATCGACGACGACGAGGCGGCCCAGATCCTCCTCGACGCCGCCGACAAGGCCAACGTCCCGATGCGTGTGGCAGCCGACCAGGTCATGACCGCCCTGGAGCACGACGACGTTCGCGACGGCATCACCCCGGACATGCTGGTGCACGCCCTGGGCTGCGTCCGGCCGGTGGAACCGGAGCCGGGCCCGACGGGCCGCCCCGCCCCCCAGGCTGCCTGAGCGGTCCTGACCGACCGATCTCAGGCAAGTCCGCCGAGGAACCCGGCGACGAGGACGCCGAGCTCCCGGGGCCGTTCCGCGAGCATGCCGTGGCTCGCCTCCACCTCCCTGACCTGGATGTGCTCCGGGAGCCCCGCGAGATCGCGACGAATCCCCCTGCGGAACGCCTCCATCAGCTGCCCGCCAGGCATCCCCGGCGGGTCCTGCGTCGGTATCACCACGAGGGCCGGGCACGTGACCTGCCGGAGCAGGGGGATCGTGTCGCGGAACTCGGGCGTGTACCGAACCTCCGCGAGGAGCTGAGCGGTCGGCCGGCCGTAGGTCTGCCCGTCGCGCTCGACGCGTGCCCGCTCGGGGAACACCGTCCGCAGCTCGGCGGGCAGCGGCTGGTCCATGGCCGCGGCCTGGGCGTCGAAGGCCGCCTTCAGGCTCGCGAGCTCGTGGTCCCTGGTGGCTGGGTCCAGCCCCGGGTAGTTCCCCGCGTCGCTCTCGGCCGACCGTAGCCCGTCCAGGTTCACGATGCCCGGGCAGTCCGGGTTGCGCAGGGCCCACTGCACGGCGAGCATCCCACCGAGCGAGTGCCCGACGACGGCAGGCCTGCCCAGGTCGAGGTGTCGCACCACCGCCTCGAGGTCGTCCAGGACCCGGTCCCACACCCACGGCCCGTCACCGGACAGGCCGTGCCCGCGCAGGTCGACGGCGACGGTGCGGCGCCCCTCGAGCTCCAGGTCCGCCCAGGCGTCCAGCGTGCCGCCGAGGCCGTGCAGCAGAAGCACCGCGTCACCCGCCCCGGAGTCCCGTACGGCGATCGGGATCTCGTGGTCGGTGATCCTGCGGTCAGTACTCGTCACGTCGTGCGCCACGGAGCCCCCTCGGTTGGTTGAGTCGTGCCTGGACCGACGCCGTCGTCACGCCGCCGTCGGGGTGCCGCGCGAGCTTCGCCCGCTTGACCAGGTCGTGGACACCCTGCCGGGTGATGCCGAGCATCGCTCCCGCGACGGCGAACGACACCGCCGGCCGGCCCGGGTACCCGACGCGCCGCGCGACCACCCGCCCGAAGGCCGTCGCCCACCACTCGTCGGGCGGGTCGAACGGACCGTCGCCGGGAAAGAGCGAGGCGATCAGGCGCGCGGCGGTACGCACCGCGAGCTGGTCGTCCCTGCCCGTCAGCTGCGCGGCCCACACCTCGGCCTCGATGCGGCATCGCTCCCGGACCGGTCCGACGAGGTCGTCCGGGACGTCGGCGCCGTCCGGCCCGAGCAGGATCTCCAACGGGTCGATGACCCGTCGCTCGACCAGGCGCAGCAGCTCACCTGCCAGCGCTACGTGCTCGTCAGTGTTCACTTGACAGAAGATAGCAAGTACTTGTCACACCCTGTCAAGCAAGTGGGCCAGGTAGCTGGCGGCCAGGTAGCTGGCCGCCAGGCATCTGGCGGCCAGGTCAGGACGTACCGAACCCCGCCGCGACGTGGTAGACCCCGCCACCCCAGCCGTCCTCGGGGAAGGCGTCGGTCACCCGGAGGTAGACGGCCTTGTCCGGGCCGAGGTGCGGCGTCAGGTCGAGGGTGTGGTCCGCCTTGTTGGAGCTGTCCCGGATCGGCTCGTCCTCGGTCAGCACAGTGGTCCAGCTCTCGCCGTCGGGCCCGACCTGGACGACGTACTGGTTGTCGATGGTCAGGGTCACCTCGGCCGACGTGGCCTCGGCGGGGAACGGGAACCGGTAGACGAAGTGGCTGGTGCCGTCGGCGAACCGGCTCCCGACGTGGCTCAGCCCGGAGCCGCCCGCGTCCCACAGCCAGGCGAGCTCCTGCGTCGACCCGGCGTCGAAGTCGATGGTGCTCGCGACCTGGATCGTCACCCGGGTCGTGTAGCTGAGCCCAGGCCTCGCGGTGACCGTCACGGTCAGCGGGTAGCTGCCGTCAGCGGTGTCCGCCGGCACCGTGACGCCCAGCGGAATGCTCGCCCGCGCGGGCGTGCCGCCACCCGGCGGGACCAGCCGGACCCGGCTCCGGGCCGGATCCGCCGTCCAGCCGTCCGGTGCGCTCACCCGCACGTCGGCGAGCACGGGCCGGCGCCCCTCGGACGTCGCGGCCACCTCCACCTCGGTCCGCGTCGACGACGCGACGCCGGGACTCGGCATCACCACAAGCTGCGTCGGCGACATCGTCGCGGACAGCGACCGGCTCGGCGCGTCCTGGGGGACGTCGGCGATCAGCGCGCTGAGCGCGCTCGCCTGGGTGCGCCAGTCGAAGACGTTCGGGGAAGCCGTCGTGCCGGCGCCCGACCAGCGCAGGCCGAGCCGCTCGGCGGAGTCGCGGTCGTTCGCCCAGATCGTCTCCGCCTGCCGGTCCACGAACTGCGCGTAGCGCGCGTCGCCGGTGGTGTCGGCGAGCTCCGTGAAGTAGCGCATGAAGATGCCCTTGAACTGCTTCTGGTTGTCGTCGCAGGTACGACCGAGCGGGTCGCACGACTCGGTGAGCACCCCGTCCGCCGTCAGCGCGTCGGAGCCGAGCGCCGCATCGGCCAGGCGTCGCGCGGAGGCGAGCAGCTCGGCGTCACCGGTCGCCCGGTACAGCTCCAGCGCCGCGCCGATACCGAGGCCCTGGTTGTAGCTCCACACCGTGTCGCGGTTGTTGGCGCATCCGTCGGTCAGCCCGTCGTTGACCAGACCTTCGGAGTTGATCAGGCCGCTGCCGACGTACCAGTCCCAGGCCTCCTGGGACCGCTCCAGCCAGGCGGTGTCACCAGGGATGCGGTTGTGCAGCTCGGCGGTCAGCCGGATCCACTGGCCGTTGGTGACGGCGTTCTTGTAGGTGCGCTCCTCGTTCCACCAGATCCCGCCGCCGCACGTGCTCGGGTCCCAGAACCCGTGCATGAAGTCGGCGATGGTGCCCGCCATGTCGAGGTACTTCCGGTCACCGGTCAGGTCGTAGGCGGTCACCCAGTTCAGGGCCCACCAGCCGGCGTCGTCGATGGCGCGGCTCGTGAAGTTGCCGTAGATCTCGTCGGTGGAGCGTTCACCCGCCGGGAACGGCCCCTTGTTGGTCTCGAAGCTGTGGTCCAGCTCGTCGAGATAGCTCCGGTCCCCCGTGCGCTCCATGTAGTCGCCGATGGTCTGCAGGGCGACGGCGGAGTTCCACCAGCTCGAGGGGAACCACGCCTTCTCCTCGTCGTAGGAGTCGAGCAGCACCTCCGTGGCGACCCGGGCACGGGCGACCTCGGTCGAGCCGGCGGCCGCCGGATCTCCGGGAGGCGGGGCGGCTTGCACCGCGACCAGCGGCTGCAGGCCGACGACCACGGCGAGGCTGATCAGGACAAGGCGGATGCGACGCAGCATCGACATTGATGGGCTCCTCCCCCGGGCGCGACGTTGTGCCCGGATTCACCCCAAAACCTATAGGAGGAAAGGGTTAAATGCACCCATCCGTCGGGGGCAGTATGGGAAGGGCAGCGACCTCAGCGCGTCGAGCTGCCCGGCACCAGCTCGGTCGGGAGCGTGACCTTGGTGACCTGCCCGGGTTCGCGGAGCTGGGCGAGGACGAGGTCCACCGCCTCGTGCCCCATGCGCGACTCGTCCTGCCGGATGTGGGTGAACCGGTAGCGCGCTTTGTCGTAGAACGCGTCCGGGTGGTCGAAGCAGACGATGCCGAGATCACCGGGGACGGTCCGGCCGGCTCGCTGCGCGGCCTCCCGCAGCAGGACGGCGATGTTGTACTCGGTGGCGACCAGGCCCGTCAGGCCGGGGTTGGCGGCGAGGAACTTCTCGAGCTCGGCGATGTCGTCGTCCGGCGCGACGCCGCTCCCGGGGACCGTGGAGCGGACCTGGCGGAACTGGTGTGCCGGGTCGAACGGGACATGCCGGGTCGCGTGTGCCGCGACGACGCCGTCGAGCCGGTCCTGCACCGTCGAGACGGTGCTCGCCGCCGACACCAGGCCGACGTGGTCGTAACCGGCGGCGAAGAGGACGTCGGCGGCCTGGCGGCCCGCCGAGACGTTGTCGGAGCAGACCGACGACACCGGGACGCCGTCGAACACGCGGTCCAGGATGGCGACCGGGAACGACTGGGTGATGAGCTCGAGCACCGCCGGGGGCACGTACTGCGACGAGCTCGGCTCGAGGATCAGCCCCTGGACGCCGTCGGCCACCAGCGCCCGCACCATGTCGTCCTCCGCCTCGCGGTTGCCGAGGCTGCGTTTGACCACGAGGTGCGCGACGGTGCTGGACGCGTCGAGCAGCCCGGCCAGGACCCGCGTGCCGAACGTGTCGTCGAAGTCGGTCAGCACGCAACCGATCAGCGGGGTGGGTCCGCTCAGGGTGCTGACGGCGTTCGTGGCGGTGTCGCTGACGACGACGGTGCCCAGCCGGGGCCGGCGGGTGATGTAGCCGTCGGCGCGCAGCAGGTCCATCGCCCGCTTGAGCGTGATGGCGCTGACCCCGAGCTGCTTGGTCAGCTCCGCCTCTGCGGGCATCCGGTCGCCGACACCATAGGTGCCCGCATGGATGGCGTCGCGGAGCTTCTCGTACACCTCGAGGTAGAGCGGCTGGCTCACTGATGCCCCTTCACCGATCGGACGTGGCCAATCAGTATGACCAATGGTTCCGGCGAATCCAGCACGGCCCGCCGTGTGCGGCGGCTCATCACCGCGCCTCGAGCGACGCGCGCAGCTCGAGCGCCATGACCGCGCTGAGCTGGGTCGAGTAGAACACCGGCAGCTCGGCCGGACGGCGCCAGTCGCCGCCCGCCAGCAGGTACCCGTCCCGCAGGCTCGTCTCCCACAGCCGGTCGGTGCTCGTGCGGACGAACTCGACCAGCACGGCGGCGTCGGGCGACGTCGTGCCGATCCGGTCCAGGAGCGTGCCCAGGTACCGGTAGAGCACGCCCTTGAACAGGCCCTCGTCGCCCCCGCCGCCCTCGCTGCCGACGACGCCGTCCGGCGCGAGCTCGCGCAGCGCCGTCGTGGCGGTACGCAGCGCCCGCTCGACCAGCGTGCTCCCGGCCGGCTCCCGCCCGGGCACCACCGCGTCGAGCGCGACCGCCGCCCCGATGTACAGGCCCTGGTTGTAGGTGAAGCGCCACTGCGTGTCGACGCGGCCGTCGCCCTCGCGGTTGATGCCGTCCTCGACGAACCCGTCGGGCCCCACGAGCGTCGCGGTGATCCAGTCGAACGCCGCCGTGCCGTGGTCCAGGTACCGCGGGTCGGGGTCGTGCTGGTACAGGCGGGCGGACAGGATGACGAACGGTCCGTTGGCCGGCGTGTTCTTGTAGTAGAGCTGCTGCTTGCGCCACGCGACGCTCGCACCGAGCGTCTCGTTCCACCCGTGCTCGACGACGTGCTCCCAGAGGGCGCGCGCGTCGTCCAGCGGTTCCTGGCGTCCGGTGGCCCGCGCCAGCCGTTCCAGGGCCAGCGCGTACCACAGCATGTCGTCGAAGTAGTCGTTGAACAGCGACCCCCCGTTCCGCCCGCGCAGGTTGGCGCTCGTCGCCTCCGCCGCCGTCAGCCAGGCCTTGTCCCCCGTGCGCTCGAACGCGTCGAGACGCACGTCGATCACGTGGGCGAGCCACCAGTAGTTGAACGTCGAGTTGTCCCCGGCCGGGTAGGTGTTGTCGAGCAGCTGCGGCTCGGCGGTGCCGAAGAAGTGGTCGAGACTGCGCTGCGCCAGGTCGGCGCGGTCCGGCCAGGGGTTCGGGGTCGTCATGTGGCTCCTTGGGTCGGCGCGTGGGGTCACTGCGCGTGGGGTCACTGCGCGTTGTCGGCGAGGATGCGGTCACCGAGCTCCTGGGCCTCGGCCAGCGCCGTCCGCGCGTCGGTCTCACCGCCGAGGAACTTCTCCAGCGCGGGGATGAGCGCCTTGCCCTCGACGTCGGAGGCGCCGGGGATGTTGGACCGCACCTCGGCGTACTCCATGGTCTCGATGAACGCCTGGTACCTGTCGTCCCCGGTGAAGTACGGGTCGTTGGCGGCCTCGATGTTCGCGGGGATCCAGCCCGAGATCTTCGCGAAGTCGACGCCGTTGGCCGGCTGGGTGGTCCACCACTTCATGAACTCCCACGCACCGCCGGGGTTCTCGGCCCCCTCCGGGATGACCAGGCCGAACCCGCCCATGCCGGCGCCCTGGTCGCCGTCGGGACCGACGGGCGGCTGCACGATGCCGTAGCTCACGTCGGCCTGGTCCAGCGCGGTCAGTGCCCACGGCCCGTCGTACTTGATCGCCAGCTTGCCCTCCGCGAAGGAGTCGACGCCCTCGCCGAAGCCGGGCTCGTACACGCCCGCGTCCAGCAGGCTCTGCCAGAACTCGAGCACCTCGAGGCCTTCCGGGCTGTTGAACGCGGTGGTGGCGCCGTCGTCGCTGAACATCTGGCCGCCCGCCTGCTTGAGCCAGATGTTGAACAGGCCCGGGTCGTCCAGCGCGAAGCCGGCGACGCTCAGCTTGTCGCCGTCGCGCTGGGTGGCCGCCTCGGCGGCGGCCTTGAGCCCGTCCCAGTCGGTCGGCGGCTCGACACCAGCCTCCTCAAGCAGGTCGGTGTTGTAGAAGAGGGACCGGTTGTCCACCAGCAGCGGCAGGCCGTACGTGCCGCCGTCGACGACGAGCTCGCCCATCGCCTGGTCGTAGAACTGCGCCGTGTCGACGCCGTCGGCCTCGAGGTACTCGTCGATCGGCGCCAGCGCGTTCTTCGGGACGTACAGCGGGGTGTTGTAGCGGTCCCACAGGACGACGTCGGGCACGCTGCCGGACGCGAGCGCCGTGAGCAGCTTCTCCTCGACGAGCTCCTGGCCCACGTACTTGACCTCGTACTCGTCCTGGGACTTGTTGAAGGCGTCCGCCTGCTGCTGGAGCTGCTTGGCCTGGTCCCCTGACCAGGAGCCCCAGAAGGTGACCTCCTGCGGGCCGCCGCCCGAGCCGCCGTCGGACCCGCTGCCGCAGGCGCTCAGGGTCCCGGCCAATACCGCAGCCGCGGCGAGGGCCCCGGCCATTCGTGTCGCACGCTTCATGACGCTGCTCCTTTGCAGATGTCCTGCTTGCCGGTGTGGCTCACTTCGTCCCCGAGTGGGCGAAGTTCTCGATGATGTAGCGCTGGGCGAAGATGAAGACGACCAGCACGGGCAGGCTCGCCAGGATCGTGCCGGCGAGCAGCGGCCCGTACTGCGTCTGGTACTCGTTGACGTAGCCGGCCAGGCCCACCTGGACGGTGAGCATCTCCGGGTCGTTGAGGGCGATCAGCGGCCACAGGAAGCTGTTCCAGCCGGCCTGGAACGTCAGGACGCCCAGCACGGCCAGGCCGGCCTTGGCCAGCGGCAGGTAGATGTTCCAGAAGATGCGGAACTCGCTCGCGCCGTCGATGCGCGCGGCGTCGCCGAGCTCGTCGGGCAGCGCCTGGAAGAACTGCCGCATGAAGAACACGGCGAACGGTCCGGCGGCGAACGGGATGAGCACGGCGCCGTAGCTGTTGATGAAGCCGGCCCCGCCCTCGCCGAACAGGTCGTTCCCGCCGACCAGCGGGAACCGGCGCAGCACCAGGAAGGTGGGGACCATCGTGATGATGCCCGGCACCATCATCGAGCCGAGGAACAGCGAGAAGACGGCGCCGCGGCCCCGGAAGGTCAGCTTGGCCAGGGCGTACCCCGCCAGCCCGCCGAAGAACAGGTTGGTGGCGACCCCGCCGAGCGCGATGATCGCCGAGTTGGCCAGGTAGCGCCCGAACGGGCCGTCGGTGAACAGGGTCACGTAGTTCGCGAGGGTCGGGTTCTCCGGCACGAACTGCAGGTAGGACGAGAGGATCTCGCCCTCCGGCTTGAGTGACGTCGACAGGGTCCAGATCAGGGGCATGACCGTGGTGAGGCTGATCAGCACGACGGCGAGCGTCCAGACGGTCCTGCCGAGCACCGTGCGGGCGGTCAGGAGCCGGGTCTCGGTGCTCACGGCGGCGGGCGCGGGCGCTCCGGCCGGGGCGGTGGCGAGGGTGCTCATCGGTCGTTCTCCCGTCCGGTGGCACGGGCGTTGGCGACCGAGAACACGAGGATGACGAGGAACAGCACGAACGAGAGCGCCGAAGCGTAGCCCATCTCCAGGCGGCCGAACCCGCGGTCGTAGATGTAGTAGACGAGGGTCAGCGTCGAGTTGCCCGGCCCGCCCTTGGTCAGCACGTACGCCTGGTCGAACACCTGGAAGGCGGCGATCAGCAGCAGCGTGAGGATGAGGAACGTGGCCCGGGAGATGGACGGCAGCGTCACGTGCCAGAAGACCCGGAACGCCCCGGCACCGTCGACGCGGGCGGCGTCGACGAGCTCGCCGGGCACGCCCTGGAGCGCGCCGAGGTAGATGATCATGTTGGCGCCGAACCCGGCCCAGACGCTCATCATGACGATGGCGATCATGGCCCAGCGGGACTCGTACAGCCACGCCGGCCCGTCGATGCCGAACCAGCCGAGCACCACGTTGAGCAGGCCGTACTGCGGGTTGAGCAGCCAGAACCAGATGGCCGCCGTCGCGACGGTCGAGGACACCACCGGGATGTAGAAGAGCGTGCGGAACACGCGCGAGACGCGGCTGCTGCGGCTCAGCAGCAGGGCGGTGCCGAGTGCCACCACGAGGCCCGCCGGCACGTAGAGGACCGTGTAAAGGGCGGTGTTGCGCACGGCGACCCAGAAGATCGGGTCGTCCACGATGCGCGCGTAGTTGGCCAGGCCCACCCACTCGAAGTCGCCGATCACCGCGTAGTCGGTGAGGCTCAGGCCGATCGCCATGACGACGGGCAGCAGCAGGAAGACCGCGAACAGCACCACGGGCACGGCGAGGAAGATCCAGGCGCTGATGGTCTGCTGGCGCCGGGTGCCGCTGACGGCGGCGCTCATCGCGCGGCCCTGTCCTCGACGGCCGGTGCCGGACGCCGGTACGTGCGCAGCCCGGCGGTCTCCAGCGCGAGCTCGCAGAACATCGCGTTCGCCCAGGAGAACCACTCGCGCGTGTAGATCGCCGGGTCGTCCACGTGGAAGGACTCGTGGACCGCACCCGTCCCGGCGTCGGTCGCCAGGATCAGGTCCAGCAGCTCCCTGCGCTCGTCCGGGTCCGTGCTGGTCAGTCCCTGGACAGCGAGCGCGATGGGCCAGACGTGCCCCTCCGGCGTGTGCGGGCTGCCGATCCCGGACGCCGCCGAGCCGCTGTAGTAGTACGGGTTCGCGTCGCTGAGGACCATCGCGCGGGTCGCGGTGTAGAGCGGGTCGTCGGCCGCGCACCAGCCCAGCAGCGGCAGGGACAGCAGGCTCGGCGAGTTGCCGTCGTCGGCCAGGAGCACTCCCCCGCGCCCGTCGACCTCGTACGCGTACACCGGCTCGCCCGCCGGCCCGGGGACGACGCCGTGCGCCCGGATGCCACGTTCGAGGTCCGCGCGCAGCGCGGCCGCGTCGCCGGCCAGGTCGTCGTCGTGCAGCACCTCGGACGCGAGGGTGCCGAGGTAGCCGAGCGCCACGGCCGCGAACGCGTTGCCCGGCACGTTGTAGCCGTACCGGCACGCGTCGTCGCTCGGCCGGAAGCCCGCCCACGTCATGCCCGTGAACGTGACCTCGGGGCCGCGCCCGTCGCGCACCAGGGTGTCGGACGGCGGGCAGTCGGTCCGCTCGAAGGTGTACGGGGACGTCTCGTGCCGCTGCTCCGTGCGCCACAGGTCGACGACGGTACGCGCCACCTCGCCGAACCGCGCGAGGTGGTCGGTGCGGCCCGTGATCCGCCACAGGTCGTGGGCGAGCTGCACCGGGTAGGCGAGGGAGTCGGTCTCGTACTTGCGCTCCCACACCCACGGGGACTGCCCCGTACCGGGCGGCCCCGTGCGGTCCCGGTGCCCGGCCCCGGTCGGACCGTCGTTGAACGCGTTGGCGTAGGGGTCGTGCAGGATCGAGGCCTGCTGCCGCCGCGAGACGGCCGCGATCGTGTCGGCCAGCCGGGGGTCGGCGCCTGCCAGGTGCAGGAACGGCGCGAGCTGGGTCGTGGAGTCCCGCAGCCACATCGCCGGGATGTCGCCCGTGATCACGAAGGCCGTGCCGTCCGGGTGCGGGGTGATGGTCCGGGCGAGCGTGTCCGCCATGCAGCGGCCCACGGCGTCGGCGACCCGGTCGCCGAGCCGGTCGCGCACCGCCGCGACCAGGCCGGCGAGGACGTCCTCGTCGTAGAGGGCGTCGTGCGGGAGGGGTGTGCTGGTCATGATCCTGCTTCCGTGGTGCGGTGCCCGGCGTCGCCGAGCGTGTAGCGGAGGGTGACGTGGTCGAGGTCGAGGTGGCCCGCACCGCCCTGGCCCGTCGCGAGGGCAAGGGTGACCGTGTTGCGGCCCGCCCTCAGCTCGACGCCCGGCACGGTGACCGTCTCCCACACGCCCCATGAGCCGGTGCCCGGGAACGGCCGGCTCCCGACGTGCGACCCGTTGACCAGCAGGTGCCGCGTCGCGTCACCGGCCCCCGCCGCGTACCGCAGAGTGAGGGTGTAGGCGCCGGGCCTGGTCACGGTGACGGGCAGGTCGATCCGCTGGGCGCGGGCGTCTCGGCCCGCGACGTAGCCCGTGCCGGTGAAGCCGGGCTGGGTCGTCTCGACGCGGACGCCGCTCAGGCGTCCGGACTCGGCCTCCACCTGCCGGGAGACCGTCATCCGGTCGAGGTTCAGGTAGTTCGCGCTCCCCGCCGCCGACGAGTACTCGACGGTCACGGTGTTGTGGCCCGCCCCGAGGCGGACGCCGTCGAGCAGCACCTCGGACCAGCTCGACCAGGCGCCCGTGCCGGCGAAGGTCAGCGTGTCCGCCACCGGGACGCCGTCGACCAGCACGCGGCGCACGGCGTCGCCGGCCGCCGCGGCGTAGCGGAACCTGAGCTGGTGGGGCCCGCCGGAGGCCGCGACGACGTCGAACGTCACCGACTGCCCGTCGGCGTTCCAGCCGGCGAGGTACCCGCGGCCGAGGTAACCCGGCTGGCTGCTCTCCGCGCCGAAGCCGACGGCACGACCGTTCTCCGCGTCGTGGATGCCGGTGCCCGGCTGGGGACCCGACCACCGGTTCGGCGTGACCACCTGGAGCCCGGACACGGCGGCGGCCGCCGTCAGGCTCTGGAGCGGCTCGGGGCCGGTCGGGGCGGACCAGTTCGGGCCCATCAGGTCGTCGGACGCACGGCGGTGCGACCACGCCTGGGTCACGTTCGCCTGGAGCATGGGCAGGTACTGGTCCTGTCCGTGCTCGTTCACCAGGGTCATGAGGCTGCGCACGAGGATCGGCTTGAACCCGCCGCCGTCGTTGATCCCCTCGGAGACGAAGGTGCCGCCGTTCGTCAGGTGCTCGGTCGACCAGTCGGCGGCGGCCGTCGCCTTGTCGAGGTACGTCTCGTCACCGGTCACCGACGCCAGCCGCGCCGCGGCCCCGATGTAGGTGCCGAAGTTGTACGTGAAGTCCCACTTCACGAGCCGCGCGGGGTCGCCCTCGAAGTGGTCGTAGACGTGGCCGTCCTCGTGCAGGCGGGTGTCCACCCAGTCGAAGAGGGTCCGCGCGGCGGCGAGGTAGTCGCCGTCGCCGGTGGCGTCGTAGAGCCACGCCGCCGTCCAGGCGGCGGTCGCGTTGGTCGCCACGTTCTTCTGGTCGCGCACCGACTTGCGCCACCAGATCCCGCCGCCGTACGTGTCGTCCTGATCGGCCCAGATCGTGGCGAACAGATCCTCGGCGCAGTCGAGGTAGCGGTCCTCGCCGGTGATCTCGTAGGCGCGGACGCACCCCTTGGCCCACCAGCCCTGGTCGTCGTTGAAGTCGTTGTCGAACGTCGGGTAGTACGCGACGAACCCGTCGTAGACGTCGTCGAGCATCTGCCGGTACCTCTCGTCGCCGGTGCGCTCGTAGGCGTCCATCACCAGGTCCCAGAGCTGGGCCTCCCACCAGAAGTCGGTGTACAGGCCGTCCTCCGGCCCGTGCGCGTGCTCCTCGTGGACCTGGCGGTCGCTGTAGGTGAAGAAGTAGTTCCGGGACGGGTCCCAGAACGTCTCGACGAACGCGTCCATCGCCGCGTCCGCGTCGCGGTGGGTCGCGGCGCTCGCCGGGACCCCTGCGCCGACCGCACCGCCGAAGGCGCCCGCGAGCGCGAGGGCGGTCGCCGTCAGCGCCGCAGTGAACCTGCCGCGCCGCACGTGTCGCGGCTGCCTCTTCTTTCCGGCCTCGCTCGTCCAGCCGCTCGTCCAGCTCTTCCAGCTCATGGTCCGAACTCCATCGTCCGTCGTCCGCACGGTCCTGCCCTCGTTGGCCTGACCCTGTAGCGGAGCGTAGGAGCCCGATTACCTCCATGTCAACGTATGCCAATAGGTGTAATGGCGGGAAGGTGTCCGCGGGTAGCCTGCCGGTGAACCCCGCTCGACGAGAGGACCAGCCATGACACGCGACCTGGACGGCCGCACCGCCGTGGTCACCGGCGCCGCCCGGGGCATCGGTGCCGCGACCGCGCGACGGCTCGCCGACGAGGGTGCCCGGCTCTTCCTCCTGGACGTCTCCCCCACGGTGCTGGGCCTCCGGGACGAGCTGCGCGCCGCCGGCCACCGCGCCGCGGCGTCCGTGATGGATGTCGCCGACGAGGCCGCCTGGGCCGACGCGGCCACCGCCTGCCGGGCGGAGCTGGGCCCGCCGCAGATCCTGGTGCACAACGCGTACGCCACCACCGTCGCGTCCCTCGAGGACACGCCGCCCGCGAGCTGGGAGCACCAGCTCCGGGTCTCGCTCACGGGCGCCTACCTCGGCACCCGTGCGCTGCTGCCCGACCTGACGGCGTCGGGGCGGGGCGCGATAGTCATGGTCTCGTCGGTGCACGCGCGGTTCGGGCTGCCGGGCCGGGCCGCGTACGCCGCGGCGAAGGCGGGGATGACCGGGCTCGCCAGGCAGCTCGCCGCCGAGTACGCCCCGGCGGTGCGGGTCAACAGCGTGCTGCCCGGCCCGGTGCTCACGCCGCACTGGGACGGCGTGAGCGAGGCGGACCGGGCGAGCGCGGCGGGCGCGACCGCCCTCGGCCGCCTGGGCGAGGCGTCCGAGGTGGCCGATGCCATCACCTACCTGTGCTCGGACCGCGCCTCGTACGTCACCGGGGTCGAGCTGCCGGTCGACGGCGGCTGGAGCATCACCAAGGAGTCGGTGTGATCGGCCGCCCGCCACCGTCATAAGGTGTGCCCATGACGACCGTGCAGCCCGTCCAGATCACCTTCGACTGTGCCAGTCCCGAGCGTGTGGGCCGGTTCTGGTGCGAGGCCCTGGGGTACCTCCCCCCGGACCTGACGGAGGACGGGTTCGCCACGTGGGAGGAGTACAGCCGCTCGCTGCCCGAGCCGAAGCGGGACTCGTGGTTCGCCGCGAGCGACCCCACCGGCGTCGGCCCACGACTGTTTTTCCAGCGCGTGCCCGAGGGCAAGGTCGTCAAGAACCGGGTGCACCTCGACATCAAGGTCGGCAAGGGCTTGGTGGGCGAGGAGCGCCTCGCCGTCCTGGAGTCCCACGCCGTCCGCCTGGAGGCGATCGGCGCGACGCGCGGGGTGCTGCTGCTGGCCGACGAGGAGAACGAGTCCTGCCAGAACATGCAGGACGTCGAGGGCAACGAGTTCTGCCTGGACTGACCGCTACCCCGCAACCCGCACCACCCGCCGCGCGTTGAGCTCGTCGAGCGCGTCCCGCAGCCGTTCCTTCGCGGCGGGCGACAGCCGCACCAGCTCGTCGTCCAGGGTGCGCTGGTCGGTCCAGTCCTTGAGCGACCGCAAGGTTCCGCCCCACTCGGCGCCGAGCGCGTCCACGGCGGCCAGCACCGCCTCGTATGCCTCCGGGTCGTCGGCGATCTCGCCGAGCGTCGAGGACAGCGTGACGGCCCGCGGCTCCAGCCGCTCGCGCGGGTCCGGCACCGTCCACTCGTGGTGGCCGGAACCCACCTCGGTCTCGGGCCCGCCCGGCAGCACCACCACCGCGGTCGTGTTCGGCGGCACGACCGCGCGCACGACGAGCTGCCCGTCCTGGGCCGTCCAGCCCGCCTCGGCCAGCCCGTAGGCGGTCTCGAACCGGGCGGCGGCCCGGTCCAGGCCCGCGATCGGCACGGGCGCCACCCGCAGCCTGCGATAGCCGTGCGTGTCCGGGGCCAGGCCGGCGACCGTGCGGTGCAGCCAGTCGGCGACCGCGCCGAAGGCGTAGTGGTTGAACGACGTCATCTCGCCCGGGTTGATGCTGCCGTCCGGCAGCATGCTGTCCCACCGCTCCCAGATCGTCGTTGCCCCCATCGTCACGGCGTACAGCCAGGACGGCACGCCCGTCTGCAGCAGCAGGCGCGCGGCGACGTCGGCATGGCCGGTCTCCGTCAGCGCGTCCTGGATGATCGGCGTGCCCACGAACCCGGTGCCGATGCGGTACCCGGCCCGGCGCACCAGCCAGGCGAGCCGGTCGCCCATCGCCGCCCGCGTCGCCTCGTCCACGAGACCGAAGGTGATGGCCAGCGCGTACGCGGTCTGCGCGTCGGAGACCACCCGCCCGGCCGGCGTCGTGTACTCGCGGACCCACGCCTGCCGGGCACGCTCCGTGAGGTCGCCGTACCGCGTGGCGCCGGCGTCGTCACCGAGCTCGCGTGCGGCGGAGGTGACGAGCTGGAGGGAACGCACCAGGTAGGCGCTCGCGACGATGTCGGGGTCGGCCTTCGCGCCGGCCGGGTCGTCCGGCGGCGCGTCCGGGTCGAGCCAGTCCCCGAACTGGAACATGCCCTCCCACAGCAGACGCTCGCCCGCCACGGCCAGCAGCGCGTCCGCCCAGGCCCGCATGCTCGGGTACTGCTCGGCCAGGGCACGCCGGTCGGCGAACCGTTCCAGCAGGGTGGTCGGCACCACCGTCGCGGCGTCACCCCACGCGGCGGCCGGCTTCGCCCCGAAGGGCAGCACCATGGGCACGACGATCGGGCAGACGCCGTCGCGCGCGGCCTGCTCGGCGGCGACGTCGCGCAGCCACGACGCGAGGAACGCGTCGCTGTCGAAGAGGTAGCTCGCCGTCGGGCCAAAGACCTGGATGTCGCCCGTCCAGCCGAGGCGCTCGTCGCGCTGCGGGCAGTCCGTCGGCAGGGAGACGAAGTTGCCGCGCGTGCCCCAGACCACGTTCTCGTGCAACCGGTTGACCCGCTCGTCCGAGCACTCGAACCAGCCGGTGCGCCGCATGTCGCTGCTGATGACGACGGCGGTGACCGCGTCACGCAGCGCCGCTCTGCCCGCCTTGGTGCCCAGGTCGCCCGGCCAGCCGTCTATCTCGGCGTACCGGAACCCGTGGAAGGTGAACTCGGGCTCGAAGACGTCGTCGCCGCCGGAGAGCACGAGGTGGTCGGTGGCGGCGGCGGCCCGCAGCGGCCGGACGCCGAGCTCCCCGTGCTCCAGCACCTCGGCGTGCCGCAGCGTGACCACGCGGCCGCGCTCCCCCGCGACCCGCACGCGGAGCCTGCCCACGAGGTTCTGCCCGAAGTCCAGCACCGTGCGCCCGGACGGCGTGGTGATGACGTCTCGGACCGCGAGCTCGTCGACCCGGCGCACGGGCTCGGCGATCGCGGGCTCGGGCACCACGTCCGGCTCGTCCGGCCGGGTGTGCACCCGGACGGCCGGCCATGCAGTGTCGTCGAAGCCCGGCAGGCTCCAGCCCGGCACGGCGCGGCGCGCGTCGATCCGCTCGCCCGCGTAGATGCCGCTCGTCACGACCGGCCCGGTCGCCGCGCCGCGCCAGTCCGGCCCCGTGGTGAGCACCCTGGTGGTCCCGTCGGTCAGCACCACACGGAGCTGCACCGCGACGGCGGGCTGCTCCCCGTAGAACGGCTCGGCCGCACCGTGGAACCCGAACCGCTCGGTCCACCAGCCGCCGGCCAGCCGCACCCCCACGGCGTTGGCGCCCGGACGCAGGAGGGCCGTGACGTCGGTCGCCTCGTGCACGAGGCGGTGCTGGTAGGCGGTCCAGCCCGGCTTGAGCACCGCGGAGTCGACGTCCTGCCCGTTGATCTCCACCTGGTAGACGCCGTGGGCCGACGCGTAGAGCGTTGCGCTCGCGACATCGGCGCCGAGGTCGAGCTCGGTGCGCAGCAGCCCCGGTACCGCGTGCTCCTGCGGTTCGGCGAGCCCGACGAACGGCGCGACCCACTCGCCGTCGGCCAGGAAGACCGAGCGTACGGTGACCGGTTCGCTCCAGGGCGACACGGCGCCGTCGACGCCCGTGACCCGCACCTCCAGCGTGTGCCGGGCGTGCGGCAGCAGCGGGTCGAACGGCCAGGCGACGAACCGGGACTCGTCGGTGTCCAGGCGGGCCACGCGCTCACCGGCCCGTCCGCCGTCGAGCCGCACCTCGGCGCTCGCCTGCCACCAGCCGGGCACGGAACTCTCCACGGTCCAGCTCAGACGTGGAGTGGGGTTGTCGGCGAAGTCGCCGTCGGTCCGGCGCTCGACACGCACGCGGCCGACCGATGTCTGGGATTCGTTGTTCACGGGGTGAGCCCTCCTAGCCCTTGACCGCGCCGGACGTCATGCCGGCCACGATCTGGCGGTTGAAGAAGATGTACATGACCAGGGGCGGGACGGTGATCAGCAGGATGTCCATGAACAGCAGGTTGAACTGGCTGACCATCTGGCTCTGGAAGTTGTAGAGCGTGAGCTGGACCGTCGCGTTCTCGTCCCCCGGCAGGAAGTACAAGGGATTGGTGAAGTCGTTGAACACGGCGACGGCCTGCACGACGACCACCGTGATGATCACCGGCCGCAGCAGCGGCAGGATGACCGTGAAGAACAGCCGCAGCGAGCCCGCGCCGTCGATGATCGCGGCCTCGTCCAGCTCCCGCGGGATCGTCGCGACGAACGCGCGGAACAGCAGGATGCAGAACGACAGGCCGAACGTCGCCTCGATGAGGATCAGCCCGGGCATCGTCTTGAACAGCCCCAGCCGCTGCAGCACCCAGATCGTCGGGACCACGGCGGGCGGGACGATGAGCCCGGCCAGCACGAAGAGGTTGACGACCGGGTTGAGCCAGGAGCGCCGCCGCTGCAGCAGGTACCCGACCATCGCCGCGAGGATCACCATGACCACGACGCTGACGACGGTCAGCACCGTGCTGTTCACGAACGCGCGCACCACTATGCCGTCGCGCGTGCTGAGCACCTCGGTGAGGTTCCGGGCGAAGGCCCACTCCTCGGGCCAGGAGAACTGGAGCCGGGAGGCGTCCGACGCGTCCTTGGCCGCCGTCAGGAAGATGAAGGCGAAGGGCACGAGGAACACCACCACCGACACGAGGATGGCCGTGACGCCGGCGGCCAGGGACAAGGCCCGGGAGCCGGTACGGCTCATCGGTCGACCTCCTTCCGGTTCAGCAGCATCGATACCGGCACCATGACCGCCGTCACCACGAGGAACAGGATCACGTTGCCCGCGGTGGACAGCCCGTAGAAGCCGGCCTGGTACTGCTTGTAGATGACCGATCCGATGACGTCGCTCGTGAAGCCCGGCCCGCCGCCCGTGGTCACCCAGATCAGGTCGAACGACCGCAGCCCGCCGATCAGCGACAGGACGACGACGGTCGCGGTGGCCGGCTGGACGAGCGGCAGCGTGATGGAGCGGAACACCTGCCAGCGGCCGGCGCCGTCCACCCGCGCCGCCTCGTAGTACTCCTGCGGGATCGCGACGATGCCGGCGATGTAGATGAGCGTGGCGATGCCGAGCCCCTTCCAGACGTCGACCGCCGCGATCGTCAGCAGGGCCGTGCTCGGGTCGGTGAACCACCCGGGCCCGTCGATCCCGAGCCCGGCGAGCACCGTGTTGACCACCCCGTCGAACGGGTCGAGCAGGGCGGTGAACGTGATGCCGACGCCGATCGTGGACACGAGCACCGGGAAGAACACCACCGAGCGCAGGTAGCCGCGCCCCACGAGCTGCGACGTGAGCAGCACGGCGAGCGCGAGCCCGAGCACCACCTTGGCGCCAGAGGTCACGAAGCCGTAGACCAGCGTGTTCACGAAGCCCTGGGAGAGCTGGGGCTCCGAGAAGAACTGGACGTAGTTCTCCAGGCCGATGAACTCGGTGTCGAACAGGGTCCAGCGCGTGAGGCTGAACCAGAAGGAGGCGAACGTCGGCACCGCGAAGAACACCACGTAGAGCGCCGCGGCCGGCAGGAGGAACCACAGCGGGTAGCTGCTGCGCAGGGTGGCCGAGGTGGTGCCCGGCGCACGACGGCGCCTGCCGGGCCGCACCTCGGCCGGGATGGTTGCCGCCATCTCGCGCCTACCAGCCCTCGAGGCCGAGCTGCTGGGCCTGCTTCTCGACGTCCTGGTCGTAGAAGGCGGCGGCGTCCTCGGCGCTGCGGATGCCTGAGCCAACCTCCACGGTGGCCTGCTCCAGGTTCGGGCCCTTGACCGGGGACTGGAACTCCAGCGCGTTGGCCGTGCGGCCCTCGTCGAAGTAGGCCTGGATGTCGTCGAGCAGCGGCGGGGCGGAGTCCAGCACCTCGCAGGAGCTCGCGTACGGCCCAGCGGGCGGGAGCATCTCGTTCTGGACCTCGCAGCCCGCCTCGCTGCCCACGAACGCGACGAACTGCTTGGCAGCCTCGAGCTCTTCCCCCTCGGTCGACCGCGGGACGTAGAGCGCATTCGGCTGCCAGATCGTCGCCTGGGTGTTCTCCGCCTCCTCGGCGGGGAGCGCGAAGAACCCGAGGTCGTCCACCGCGTCGGGCGTGTTCTGCAGGACCGTCTGGATCACGCTCGACAGCATCGGGTAGTGCACGCCCTCACCCTCGGCGACCATCCGGGCGCCGTCCGGGAACGTCGCGGACGGGAAGTCCTCGTTGAAGTACCCCGCCTCGGCGACCTCCTGCTGGTGCTGGAACCCCAGCAGCGCGGGCTCGTCGACGTAGAACCGCTGGTGCGCCGTGTACTGCTCGGCCCAGTCCGGGTCGACGGCCTCGACGTTGGCAAAGTCGCCCAGCACGAAGAGCTGGCTGGTCCAGGTCTCGCCGTAGGTCTGGATCACGGGGACGATGCCGTCACCCTCGGCGGCGATCTTCTCGTTGTTCGCCATGAACTCGTCCCAGGTCTCGGGAACCTCGAGCCCGAGCTCCTCGTAGAGCGGCTTGTTGTACACGACGCCGCCGGCGAACGAGGCACCCAGCGGCGCGCCGTACAGCCCGTTGTCGGTGCTCACGACCGGAGTGAACTCCTCGTCGAGCGAGCCGACCCACTCCTGGTCGCTCAGGTCGACCAGCGTCGAGTCCGGGTTCAGCGCCTGCAGCAGGGATCCGGAGTTGTAGAAGAAGACGTCGGCCATCTCCCCCGTCGACAGCCGTGTCTTGACCAGGTTGTCACCCTCGGTACCGCCCGGCCGGATCTCGACGCTCACCGAGATGTCGGGGTGCTCGGCCTCGAACGCCGCCACCAGGGCGTCGGCGGTCTCGGGGTTCGGCGCGTCCTGGGTCGTGAGGAAGGTGATCTCGGTGGACCCGTCGTCGGCTCCGGACGACGACGAGCAGCCGGCGAGGACGAGCAGCGGGACGGCCGTGGCGGCCAGTGCCGCGCCGTGACGGCCCGGACGGCGGTGACTGATGGACATCTCTCTACCTCCTTGTAGAGCGAAAGGATCGTAGAGCGATCTACACACCCTGCGAATGAATCCTTTCAGCGCCTTCACGCTAGCGAGGGCCGCTGTAGAGTGTCAACCGGTCTACAGAATCGGGAACAGAGTCGTGACCCCAGCAGAACCCCGGCCCGACGGCGCCCGGGCGGGCAGTCCGCGGCCCTCGACGATCGAGGACGTCGCTCGCGAGGCGGGTGTCTCCCGGGCAGCGGTGTCCAAGGTGATCCGCAACGCGTACGGCGTCAGCGACCGGATGCGCACGCAGGTGGAGGCGGCGATCGAACGCCTCGGGTACCGGCCGCGCGTCGCCGCGCGCGCCATGCGCGGCGCGAGCTTCACGCTCGGGTTCGAGATCCCCCAGATCGGCAACGACTTCCTCACCATGATCGTGGACGGCGCGACCGAGGCCCTCGCCGGCACGCCGTACCAGATGATCATCGCCCCGCTCGGCCGGGACCAGAAGAGCGACGTGGCGATCAACAGCCTCGCGGACCGTCAGGTCGACGGCATCGTGGCCGTCTCGCCGCGCGTCGACCCGGCGTGGCTCGAACGGATCGCCGAACGCACGCCCGTCGTGATGATCGGCCGCCACGACCGGTCCGGCCGCTACGACACGATCACCGGCGACGACCGGTCGGGTGCCGAGCAGGTCATGTCGCACCTCGTCGAGCAGGGCCACCGGCGCATCACCCACCTCACCATCCACCCGTCGCGGCCCGAGCCGCCGTGGGCGGGCCAGGCGGGCGACGAGCCGCACGTCGTCCGCACCGCCGTCTACCGCGAGCGCATGGCGGCACTCGGCCTGGCGCAGTCGGTGGTCCACACCATGTTCGACGGGTCCGAGGCTTACGAGGCGACCCGCGCGCTGCTCGCCCTGCCCGAACCGCCGACGGCGATCTTCGCGGGCAACGACACCCTGGCGATCGGCGTGCTGAGCGCCGTCGCGGAGGCCGGGCTCGACGAACGCCACGTGGCGGTGGTCGGCTACGACAACATCCCGATCGCCGGCCACCCCCTGGTCTCGCTGAGCAGCGTCGACCAGAGCGGTGTGCTGATGGGACGCGAGGCGGTGCGCCTCCTCCTCGAACGACTGGCGGGCCGTACCGAGGCCGTACGGTCGCAGATCGAGGCGACCCTCCGCGTCCGCCGGTCGAGCGGCCCGCCGCGCCGGCCCTGAGTCCGGCAACCGTTCCCGGAGTGCGAACTGAGTCCCGTTCAAGAGGATCCAGGCGACCATAAGCCCCTGGGTTCCGGCTCCCCAGCGCCTGCTGAAGCACAGCCAGCCGGCGCCAGCTTCCAGCCGGACGGCAGGCCGAGGTACCGCAGGGCGCGGACTGCCACGCTCGCGACGCCGGTTCGGTGACGGCCACGACGGGCCGCCCGGCCGGAATGCGACCGGCCGGGCGCCCGTTGGAGATGGACGTGAACCTCATGTACGGAACCCTCGGATGAGCGTCATCGACGCGGCACCGGACAGCGCGGTGCCCGACAGCGCGGCACCCGACGACGCAGCACCGGACTACACGGTGCTCGACAACCCCGCGTGGTCCGCCCTCGTCGGCGCGCACGCGCACCTGGCGGAGGGCAACGACCTCGCCCGCCGGTACCCGGCCGACGTCTCGCCCTTCGCCGCCGTCCGGACCTGGGACGACCCAGGCGTCTGGGCCGCGGTGATCGAGCTGGTCGGGTACGACGCCGAGTTCCCCGGGCCGCCCGAGTCGGTCGCCCTGCCGGACGGCTGGGTACGCGGCGAGCCCTTCCAGGGTGTGCAGCTCGTCGAGACCGAACGCCTGCACGGCCGGTCCGACGACGAGGCGGTGCTCCTGGGCGCCGCCGACGTCCCCGAGATGCTCGACCTCGTGGCGCGCGCCCAGCCCGGGCCGTTCCTGCCGCGCACCCACCTGCTGGGCCGGTACGTCGGGATCCGGCGCGACGGACGCCTCGCGGCCATGGCCGGCGAGCGCCTGCGGCCCGCCGGCTGGACCGAGATCAGTGCGGTCGCCACCGACGAGCGGTACCGCGGGCAGGGCCTGGCCACGCGTCTCGTGCTGGACGTCGTCCAGCACATCCACGAGCGCGGCGCGCGCGCCATGCTGCACGCCGCGGCGAGCAACACGCACGCGATAGGCCTCTACGAGCACCTGGGCTTCGCGCTGCGCCGCCGCGTCGCGTTCGGCTCCGTG
>NZ_JBHXBG010000025.1:0-42004 GCF_042726755.1 Promicromonospora sp. NPDC060271
GATCGAGCGTCGGCGAAGTAGAGCCCGTGTCCGGACAGGCGCTCTACTTCGGCGACGAGGGGGTGTGCCAAGTAAGGGGAACCTTCCTACACAATCCCCCCTAAGTGTGGCTAGGGTGTCGGTGTTGTGACAGGGTTCACAAGGGCTTGTCATGAAGCCCTTGCCGAACCCCGCACAACAAGGTCAGCAACGACCAGGAGCGGGTTCCCAACGGGGGTGAACGTGCGAACTTCAAGACGCGACGACGCGGATGTCATCGTGGTGGGCGCCGGGCCGGCCGGCTCGTCCACGGCGCACTGGTGCGCGGCCGCGGGTCTCGACGTCCTGCTCCTGGAAAAGGGTGAGTTTCCGCGCGACAAGATCTGCGGCGACGGCCTGACGCCGCGTGCCGTGGCCGAGCTCGTCCGCATGGGCGTCCCCACGCGCGAGGAGGACGGCTGGATCCGCAACCGCGGCCTGCGCGTCCACGGCGGCGGCCGCTCCTACGAGCTCGACTGGCCCACGCTCACCACCTACCCGGGATACGGCATGGCCCGCGCCCGGATGACGCTGGACCACACCCTGGCCCAGCACGCCCAGGCGAGCGGCGCCAAGCTCCTGCAGCGCACCAAGGTCACCGGCCCGCTCCGGGACGACGACGGCGGGCGCGTGGTCGGCGTCACCGCCCAGCCGCTCGACGCGCGCGGCCGCGCGGAGGGCCCGGCCAAGGAGTTCCGCGCCCCCGTGGTGGTGGCGGCCGACGGCGTCAGCTCGCGCTTCGCGCTCTCCGTCGGACGGGAGCGGCGCGACGACCGGCCCATGGGCACCGCCGTCCGCGCCTACTACCGCACCCCGCGCCACGACGACCCGTTCATGGAGTCGCACCTCGAGCTGTGGGACGGCGAGCCGGGCAAGAGCGACCTGCTGCCGGGCTACGGCTGGATCTTCCCGCTCGGCGACGGCACGGTGAACGTGGGTCTGGGCGCCGTGGCGTCCACCCCGGCGCGGCAGTCGGCGGCGGGCATCGACTACCGCCGGCTCATGGAGACGTGGCTCGAGAAGAGCGCGCCCGAGGGCTGGGACCTGGTGCACGAGCCGGAGCGCGGGCCCATCCGCGGGGCGGCGCTGCCCATGGGCTACAACCGCGGCCCGCTGTACGCGGACGGCGTGCTCCTGGCCGGCGACTCCGCCGGCATGGTGAGCCCGTTCAACGGCGAGGGCATCGCGTACGGGCTGCAGGCCGGCCGGGTCGCGGCCGAGGCGATCAGCCAGGCGCGCCACAAGAGCACCGACGCGGCGCGCGAGGCCACCCTCGGCACGTACGCGGACCGGATGCGCGACGACCTCGGCGGCTACTACACGCTGGGCCGCTGGTTCGTCCGGCTCATCGAGCACCCCGAGATCATGCGGCTCTGCGTCCGGTACGGGCTGCCGCGCAAGGTCGTCATGCAGTTCACGCTCAAGCTCCTGTCCGACTGCTACGAGCCGCACGGCGGCGACTGGATCGACCGCGTCATCGCGGGCCTGACCAGGGTGGTCCCCCGCTCATGAGCAGTCCCACGCAGAGCGGTCCCACGCAGAGCAGTCCCACGCAGAGCGGTCGCACGCAGCGCATCACGCATCCGAAGGGCACGTCGTCCACGAAGGGCACAGCATGAACCCCTACGTACCGATCCTGATCCTCATGGCGATCGGCGCCGTCCTGGCGCTCGGTGGTGTCGCCGCGAGCGCGATCATCGGTCCCAAGCGTTACAACCGGGCCAAGCTCGACTCGTACGAGTGCGGCATCGAGCCGACGCCGCACGCTGTGGGCGGCGGGCGGCTCCCGATCAAGTACTACCTGGTGGCGATGACATTCATCGTCTTCGACATCGAGGTCGTCTTCCTCTACCCGTGGGCCGTGGACTTCACGACGCTCGCGACGTTCGGGCTGGTGGCGATGCTGGCGTTCCTGGCGCTCATCACCGTGCCGTTCGTCTACGAGTGGCGCCGCGGCGGCTTCGACTGGGTCTGAGAGCAAGCGACTTCATGCGCGGCGCCTGACGGCGCGGCGCGGCGACGCCGGGCGGGTCCCGGCAGCAAGGAGGAGACATGGGTGTCGAGGAAGCGCCGTCAGGTTTCCTGCTGACGACGATCGAGGATCTCGCCGGGTACCTGCGCAAGGCTTCGCTGTGGCCGGTCACGTTCGGCCTGGCCTGCTGCGCCATCGAGATGATGGCGGCGGGCGCGTCCCGCTACGACCTGTCGCGGTTCGGCATGGAGGTGTTCCGTGCGTCGCCGCGGCAGGCCGACCTGATGATCGTGGCCGGCCGCGTGAGCCAGAAGATGGCCCCGGTCGTGCGGCAGGTGTACGACCAGATGAGCGAGCCCAAGTGGGTGCTCTCCATGGGTGTGTGCGCGTCGTCGGGCGGCATGTTCAACAACTACGCGATCGTGCAGGGCGTCGACCACGTGGTCCCCGTCGACATCTACCTGCCCGGCTGTCCGCCGCGGCCGGAGATGCTGATCAACGCGATCCTCGGGCTGCACGACCACATCCAGAAGGAGCCGCTGGGCGTGAACCGCATCGAGGCAGCGCGGGCCGCCGAGGCGGCCGCCATGGAGGCGACGCCGACCTTCGAGATGAAGGGTCTGCTGCGATGAGCGACGTCACGCCCGGCGGCGACCAGAAGGTGGTGGCCGAGACGGTCCAGCCGCCCGACGGCGCCGCCACGCTCGAGATCGTCGAGGTCAAGCGCGGCATGTTCGGCGCGGACGGTTCGGGCGACACCTCCGGCTACGGCGGCCTCGTCACGCCGGTCGCGATGCCCGCCGCGTCGGCCCGGCCCTACGGGAGCTGGTTCGACCAGGTGGTCGACGTCCTGGCCGAGGTGCTGACCGACGCCGGTGTGGCGCCCGAGCAGGCCATCGAGAAGGTCGTCGTGGACCTGCACGGCGCCGCGAGCGCCGACGCCCAGCAGGCGGAGCTGACCATCGACGTCGCCCGCGAGCACCTCGTCGCCGTCTGCCAGGCGCTGCGTGACGACCAGGACCTGCGGTTCGAGCTGTCGCTCGGCGTGAGCGGCGTGCACTACCCGCACGACACCGGCCGGGAGCTGCACGCGGTCTACCACCTGGCCTCGATCACGCACTCGCGCCGCCTGCGGCTGGAGGTCGCGGCACCGGACGACGACCCGCACATCCCGTCGACCACGTCCGTGTACCCGTCGAACGACTGGCACGAGCGCGAGACGTTCGACTTCTTCGGGATCGTCTTCGACGGTCACCCCGCCCTGACCCGGATCGAGATGCCGGACGACTGGGTGGGCCATCCGCAGCGCAAGGACTACCCGCTCGGCGGCATCCCCGTCGAGTACAAGGGGGCCACGGTGCCCCCGCCGGACACGAGGAGGAGCTACTCATGAGCGCTCCCACTGCGGCCCCCCACGCCACCCGGCCCGCCGGGAACGAGGACATGTCCTCCACCGTGCGCGCGTTCGAGGCGTACGGCGACGGCGACTGGGACGACATCGCGCGCGAGGCGATCGGCGAGGAGCGGATCGTCGTCAACATGGGCCCCCAGCACCCGTCGACGCACGGGGTGCTGCGCCTGATGCTGGAGATCGACGGCGAGACCGTCACCGAGGCCCGCGCCGGCATCGGCTACCTGCACACGGGCATCGAGAAGAACATGGAGTTCCGCACCTGGACGCAGGGCACCACGTTCTGCACCCGCATGGACTACGTGGCGCCCCTGTTCCAGGAGGCCGCGTACTGCCTCGCGGTCGAGAAGCTGCTGGGCATCACCGACGACGTGCCCGAGCGTGCCTCCGTGATCCGGGTGCTGATGATGGAGCTCAACCGGATCTCGTCCCACCTGGTCTGCCTCGGCACCGGCGGCAACGAGATGGGCGCCACGACCGTGATGACCGTCGCGTTCACCGCTCGCGAGGAGATCCTGCGCCTGTTCGAGGCAGTGACCGGCCTGCGCATGAACCACGCGTACATCCGCCCCGGTGGCGTGGCCGTCGACACGCCGGAGGGTTTCACCACCCAGGCCCGCGACGCGCTGAAGAAGGTGCGCGGCTATCTCAAGCAGCTCGGCGACCTCATGCTCGCCAACCCCATCTTCAAGGCCCGCCTGACCGACGTCGGCGTGCTGAACCTCACCGGCTGCATGGCGCTCGCGATCACCGGGCCCGTGCTGCGCTCCACCGGCCTGCCGTACGACGTCCGCAAGGACAACCCGTACTGCGGCTACGAGACGTACGACTTCGACGTCCCGACGGCGAAGGGTGCCGACTGCTACGACCGCGTGGTGCTTCGCGTCGAGGAGTGCTACCAGTCGCTGAAGATCATCGAGCAGACGCTGGAGCGGCTCGACCGCACCGAGGGCGAACCCGTCATGGTCGCCGACAAGAAGATCGCGTGGCCCGCCCAGCTCGCGGTCGGCGGTGACGGCCAGGGCAACTCGCTGGAGCACATCAAGAAGATCATGGGCACCTCCATGGAGGCCCTGATCCACCACTTCAAGCTGGTCACGGAGGGCTTCCGCGTCCCTGTCGGCCAGGCCTGGCAGACCGTGGAGCACCCGCGCGGCGAGCTCGGCGTGCACGTCGTGTCCGACGGCGGCACCCGGCCCTACCGCGCGCACTTCCGCGACCCCTCGTTCAACAACCTCCAGGGCGTGTCCGTGATGTGCGAGGGCGGCCAGGTGGCCGACGTCGTGGTCGCCGTCGCCTCCCTGGACCCCGTGCTGGGAGGTGTGGACCGATGACCGCAGAACCAGTCGAGACCAGGACCCGCTACGACGCCGAGACCCTGGCCACGCTGACCACCGACGCCACCGCCATCATGGCGCGCTACCCCGACCCCCGGTCCGGGCTGCTGCCGATGCTGCACCTCGTGCAGTCCGTCGACGGCTACGTCAGCCGCGACGGCATCCTGTTCTGCGCCGAGATGCTCGGCATCACGGCCGCGGAGGTCTCCGCCGTCGCGACCTTCTACACCCAGTACAAGCGGCACCCGAACGGCACCTACACCGTGGGCGTGTGCACCAACACGCTCTGCGCGGTCATGGGCGGCGACGCGATCTTCGACGAGCTGAGCGAGCACCTCGGCGTCGGCCACGACGAGACCACCGAGGACGGCGCGATCACCCTCGAACGGGTCGAGTGCAACGCGGCCTGCGACTACGCGCCCGTCGTGATGGTCAACTGGGAGTTCTTCGACAACCAGACGCCCGAGACGGCGACGGCGCTCGCGGACAAGCTCCGCCTCGGCGAGGACGTCGTGCCGACCCGCGGCGCCGCGTCGGTGTGCTCGTTCAAGCAGATGAGCCGGGTCCTGGCGGGGTTCAGCGACGGCCGCGCCGACGAGGGTGTCGGCGCGGGTGCGCCGACCCTCGCGGGGCTGCGGATCGCCCGCGAGAACGACTGGCGGGCGCCGGACGGTGCCCCCGCGACGACCGACCGGCCGGGCGAGACGATCACGGGTGAGCCGGGCTCTTCGGCGGAGCGCAAGCCCGTGACGCCGTCGGACACCCAGGTCGGCAAGGACAAGAAGCCAGGGGAGGACGCGAAGTGACTTCCATCGCGACGCTGACGCCGGTACTGACCGACACGTGGGACAAGGACCGGTCCTGGCGCCTGGCCACCTACGAGCGTGCCGGCGGCTACGCGGGCCTGAAGAAGGCCCTGAAGACCGCCCCCGCCGACCTGGTGCAGGCGGTCAAGGACTCCGGCCTGCGGGGGCGCGGCGGCGCGGGCTTCCCCACGGGCATGAAGTGGGGCTTCCTGCCTCCGCCCGACGGCGGCCCGCGCTACCTGGTCGTCAACGCGGACGAGTCCGAGCCGGGCACCTGCAAGGACATCCCGCTCATGCTCGCCAGCCCGCAGCACCTGATCGAGGGCGTCGCGGTCACCAGCTATGCGATCGGCTGCGACCACGCGTTCATCTACGTGCGCGGCGAGGTGCTGCACGTCTACCGGCGGCTGCTGAACGCCGTCGAGGAGGCGTACAAGGCGGGCTACCTGGGCAAGAACATCCAGGGTTCCGGCTTCGACCTCGACGTCACGGTGCACGCCGGGGCCGGCGCGTACATCTGCGGCGAGGAGACGGCGCTGCTCGACTCGCTGGAGGGCCTGCGCGGCCAGCCGCGGCTCAAGCCGCCGTTCCCCGCCGTCGCCGGCCTGTACGCGCGGCCTACCGTGGTGAACAACGTGGAGTCCATCGCCTCCGTCCCCGCCATCGTGGCAAGGGGTGCCGACTGGTTCTCCTCGATGGGCACCGAGAAGTCCCAGGGGCACGGCCTGTTCTCCCTCTCGGGGCACGTCACGACGCCCGGCCAGTACGAGGCGCCGCTCGGCATCACGCTGCGCGAGCTGCTCGACCTGGCCGGCGGCGTCCGCGAGGGGCACGAGCTGAAGTTCTGGACCCCGGGCGGGTCGTCGACGCCGATCTTCACCGCCGACCACCTCGACGTCCCGCTCGACTACGAGTCGGTGGGCGCGGCGGGCTCGATGCTCGGCACGCGCGCGCTGCAGATCTTCGACGAGACGGTGTGCGTGGTCCGGGCGACGAGCCGGTGGACCGACTTCTACGCGCACGAGTCGTGCGGCAAGTGCACCCCGTGCCGCGAGGGCACGTACTGGCTCAAGCAGGTGCTGCACCGCATCGAGGCGGGCGAGGGCCAGGACGGCGACCTCGAGCTGCTGCTCGACCTGTGCGACAACATCCTGGGCAAGGCGTTCTGCGCGCTGGGCGACGGCGCCGTCTCGCCGATCACCTCCAGCATCAAGCTGTTCCGCGAGGAGTACCAGGCGCACATCGACGGCCACGGCTGCCCGTTCGACCCGAGCGCCTCCGCACTCTTCCCCTACACCCCCAAGACACGGACACCGGCGGCCCTCGCGGGCGCCGGCGCCGGAGGTCACCGATGACCGTCACCACCAACAACCCGAAGACCGAGGCCGTACCGGCCGACCTGGTCACCTTCACCATCGACGGAACCGAGGTCAGCGTCCCCAAGGGCACGCTGATCATCCGGGCCGCCGAGCAGGCAGGCATCCAGATCCCGCGGTTCTGCGACCACCCGCTCCTCGCGCCCGCCGGCGCCTGCCGGCAGTGCCTCGTCGAGGTCGCCATGCCGGACCGCGAGGGCAACGTTCGGCCCATGCCGAAGCCGCAGGCGTCCTGCACCATGACGGTCGCGCCCGGCATGGTCGTCAAGACGCAGCACACCTCCGCCGTCGCGGACAAGGCGCAGCAGGGGGTCATGGAGCTGCTGCTCATGAACCACCCGCTGGACTGCCCGGTCTGCGACAAGGGCGGCGAGTGCCCCCTGCAGAACCAGGCGATGTCGAACGGCCGCACCGACACGCGGTTCGTCGACGTCAAGCGCACGTTCCCCAAGCCGATCGCCCTGTCCACGCAGATCCTGCTCGACCGGGAACGTTGCGTGCTGTGCCAGCGCTGCACCCGGTTCAGCGAGGAGATCGCCGGGGACGCGTTCATCGCGCTCCAGGACCGCGGTGCGCACCAGCAGATCGGCCGGTTCGACGAGGGCGTGCTCGGGTTCGCGGGCGAGCCCGTGGGTCCGGTGGACCGCCCGGTAGGGGAGGCCACCACGGACACCTCCGGGCGGCCGTTCTCCTCCTACTACTCCGGCAACACCGTGCAGATCTGCCCGGTGGGCGCGCTGACCGGGGCGGGCTACCGCTTCCGGTCGCGTCCGTTCGACCTGGTCAGCACGGAGAGCATCGCCGAGCACGACTCCTGCGGCTCCGCGATCCGCATCGACCACCGCCGCGGCCAGGTGCTGCGCCGGCTCTCGGGCGAGGACCCGGTGGTCAACGAGGAGTGGATCACGGACAAGGACCGCTTCGCGTTCACCTGGCAGTCGGCGGCCGACCGCATCACCACGCCGCTCGTCCGCGAGAACGGCGAGCTCCGTCCCGCGTCCTGGGTGGAGGCTCTCGAGGTCGCGGCCGCTGGGCTGGCCAGGGCCAGGCAGAGCGGCGGCGTCGGCGTGCTGCCGGGCGGCAGGCTCACCGTCGAGGACGCCTTCGCCTGGTCCCGCTTCGCGCGGACGGCGCTCGGCACCAACGACGTCGACCAGCGTTCGCGCGTGCACTCCGCCGAGGAGGAAGCATTCCTGGCGCACGTCGTCGCCGGCTCGGGCGTCGGGGTCACGTTCGGCGACCTGGAGCAGGCACCCGCGGTGCTGCTCGTCGGCCTGGAGGCCGAGGAGGAGGCGGGCGTCACGTTCCTGCGGCTGCGCAAGGCAGCCCGGGCCGGCTCGAAGGTCTTCTCCGTCGCTCCCTACGCGACGCGCGGCCTGGCCCGCCTGAACGGCACGCTCCTGCCTGCCGCACCCGGCACGGAGGCCGAGTGGCTGACGAGCCTGACCACCACCCTGGGTGGCGGCCTGTCCCCGGCGGACGCACCGACGTCCGACATCGACACCAGTGCGCTGGCCCAGCCGGGCGCCGTGATCCTCGTGGGCGAGCGCCTCGCGGGCTCACGCGGCGCGTACGCGGCCGCCGTCGGCCTCGCCGAGGCGACGGGCGCGCGGCTCGCGTGGATCCCGCGCCGCGCGGGTGAGCGCGGCGGCGTGGAGGCCGGCCTGCTGCCCGGCCTGCTGCCGGGCGGTCGCCCGGTGGCGGACGCCGCGGCACGCGCCCAGGTCGCCGAGGCCTGGGGCGCCGAGATCCCGGAAACCCCGGGCCGCGACACCGCAGGCATCCTCGCGGCGCTGGCCGACGGCTCGCTGGGCGGCGCGCTCGTCGGCGGCGTCGAGCTCGCCGACCTGCCCGACCCGGCCGCCGCACGCGCGGCGCTCGACGCGGCCGGGTTCCTGGTGAGCCTGGAGGTGCGCGCATCGGAGGTGACCGAGCGGGCCGACGTCGTGCTCCCGGTCGCGCCCCCCGTGGAGCGTGCGGGCTCGTACTGGAACTGGGAGGGCCGCGTGCGGTCCTTCGGCGCGGCGCTCGAGTCGAGCGCCCTGCCCGACCACCGCGTGCTGCACGTGCTGGCCCAGCACCTGGGTGTCGACCTGCAGGCGGCGTCGCCGGCCGAGGCCCACCTCTCCATCGCCATGACGCAGCACAGCGCCTGGACGGGCGACCGCCTGACGGTCCAGGCCGGCGCGCCGGCCGCACCGCCCACCGTCGGCTTCGGCCAGGCGGTGCTCGCCACCTGGCGGCTCCAGCTCGACGCGGGTCGTGGCCAGGACGGTGAGCAGTTCCTCGCCGGCACGGCCAAGCAGGCAGTCGCCCGCATGTCCGCCGCCACCGCGGCGGGCTTCGGTGTGGCCGACGGCGACCGGGTCGCCGTCAGCACGAAGCGCGGCGCCGTCGAGGTGCCCGCCGTGGTCACCGACGGGATGGTCGACGGCGTCGTGTGGCTGCCGCTCAACAGTGCCACGTGCCGCGTGCACGACACGCTCGGTGCGTCGGCCGGCGACCTCGTCACCGTTACCGCCCACGTGTCAGACGCACAGGTCACCCCGGTGACCCACGCGTCTGACAACTCGGAAAGGGGTGGGCGATGAGCCCCCTTGTTGCCGCTGCGGCACCCGGCATCGCCGCCGACTTCTCGCAGGAGACCATCTGGGCCTCCATCGTGAAGGCCGTGTTCATCGTGGTGTTCCTGCTGACCAGCGTGCTGTTCGCGATCTGGTTCGAGCGCAAGGTCGTGGCCCGCATGCAGGTGCGCCCCGGGCCCAACTGGCACGGGCCGTTCGGCCTGCTGCAGTCGCTCGCCGACGCCATGAAGCTCCTCCTCAAGGAGGACATGACGGTCACCCGGGCCGACCGGTTCGTGTACCTGCTGGCGCCGATGATCTCGGTGTTCTGCTCGCTGCTCGTGTTCGCCGTCATCCCGTTCGGGCCGAGCCTGCCCTTCCCGTGGACCGACTGGACGACGCCGGCGCAGCTCACCGACTTCCCCGTCGCGGTCCTGTACGTGCTGGCCGCCGCGTCGCTCGGCGTCTACGGCATCGTGCTGGGCGGCTGGGCCTCCGGCTCCACCTACCCGCTGCTCGGCTCGGTCCGGTCCACGGCACAGGTCATCAGCTACGAGCTCGCGATGGGCCTGTCGCTGGTGAGCGTGTTCATCATGGCGGGGTCGATGTCGACCTCGCAGATCGTGGACAGCCAGACGCAGATCTGGTGGTTCATCCCGCTCGCGCCCGCGTTCGTGATCTACGTGATCTCGATGATCGGCGAGACCAACCGCCTGCCGTTCGACCTCCCCGAGGCCGAGGGCGAGCTGGTCTCCGGCTACATGACCGAGTACTCGTCGATGAAGTTCGCCTGGTTCTTCCTGGCGGAGTACATCAACATGCTCAACGTCTCGGCCGTCTGCGTGACCCTGTTCCTCGGCGGCTGGCGTGCGCCGGTGCCCGACGGGTTCCTGGGCGGCGCGCTCAACGAGGGCTGGCTGCCCATTCTCTGGTTCCTCGTGAAGCTCTGGGCCGTCATGTTCTTCTTCGTGTGGGTGCGCGGCACGCTGCTGCGCCTGCGCTACGACCAGTTCATGGTGTTCGGCTGGAAGGTCCTCATCCCGGTCGCGCTCGCCTGGGTGGTCGTGCTCGCCGTCGTGCAGTGGCTGCAGCGCATCCAGGGCGTCACCTACCAGCAGTTCATCCCCGTGATCGTCGGAGGCGCCGTCGTCTTCATAGCGGTCATGTGGTTCTGGCCGGAGAAGAAGGAAGCGCCACCGGGCGCAGGCAAGGGCGCCGGCGCGGGTGCCGGCGCCGAGAAGGAGACCGTCGACGCCTTCGCCGGCGGGTTCCCGGTGCCGCCGCTGCCCGGCGAGAAGCTGCCCCCGTCCAAGCGGTTCGGAAAGGAGGTCCACGGTGAGTGAACGACAGGACTATCAGCCCCTGCGGCCGCAGCCGGGGCCCATCGGGGAGATGTTCGCCCCGGTCGCGGGCTTCGGTGTGACGCTGTCGTCGATGTTCAAGCCGACGGTCACCGAGCAGTACCCGCGCGAGAAGGTGACCCCGCAGCGCCGGTTCCACGGCAGGCACCAGCTCAACCGGTACGCCGACGGGCTGGAGAAGTGCATCGGCTGCGAGCTGTGCGCGTGGGCGTGCCCGGCGGACGCGATCTACGTGGAGGGTGCGTCCAACGCGGCCCTGCCGCAGAACGCGGGCCTGGACGTGAACGCGGACGACTCCCACGGGGCCCACATGAGCCCCGGCGAGCGGTACGGCGCCGTCTACCAGATCAACTACCTGCGCTGCATCTTCTGCGGGCTGTGCATCGAGGCCTGCCCGACGCGCGCGCTGACGATGACCAACGACTTCGAGCTGGCCGGCAAGACGCGCGCCGGCATGATCTTCGAGAAGCAGGACCTCCTGGCCCCGCTCTCCGAGGGCATGCTGGCCGCGCCGCACCCGATGGTCGAGGGCACCACCGACACGAACTACTACAGCGGTGACGTCCTCGGCCCGACGGCGGCGCAGGTCGACTGGGTCCGCGAGCGGCGGCCGGACGACCCGACGCTGGACGCGGCAGAGGCGGTGGCGACGGGCAAGGCCCCTGCGCCGACGCCGAGGAAGCACGAGCTGCGCCCGGACGAGGGTCCTGGCGTGGCCGAGAAGTCGGCCGGCGCCGCAGCTGTCGGTTCCGTGCGGAACGGGGTGACCGCGTGACCCCCACCGGCCTCGAGATCTCGGGCGGCGAGACGGTCCTCTTCTGGGCGACCGCGCCCCTCATGGTCCTCGCCGCGCTCGGCCTGCTGTTCGTGAAGCGGGCGGTGCATGCGGCGATGTGCCTCGTGTTCGTCATGGTCAGCATGGCGATCCTGTACATCGCGCAGGAGGCGCCGTTCCTCGGTGTCGTCCAGGTGGTGGTGTACACGGGCGCCGTGATGATGCTGTTCCTGTTCGTGCTGATGCTGGTCGGCGTCGACGCGTCCGACTCGCTCACGGAGACCATCAGGGGCCAGCGCTGGATCGGCCTGCTCATCGGCATCGGCCTCGCGGCGATCCTTGGCGGTGTCGTGGCGAACGCCACGTTCCCGCCCGCCGTCGGCCTGAACGGCGGCGACCCGGGCGGGGTCGCCAACCCGCAGGCGCTGGCGCGCGTGCTGTTCGGCGACTACGTGCTGGCCATGGAGGCGGTGGGCGTCCTGCTCGTGACCGCGGCGGTCGGCGCGCTGGTGCTGACGCACCGGCGCCGGCTCACACCGAAGCAGACCCAGGCCTCGGTCGCCGAGGCCCGGGTCAGGGCGCTGCCCGACGGCGTGGTGCTCACGCCGCTGCCGCCGCCCGGCGTCTACGCCCGGTCGAACGCCATGGACACGCCGGCGCTCGGCCCCGACGGCGAGCAGGTGCCGCAGTCGGTGTCGCGGGTGCTGCGGATCCGCGGGCAGGAGCGGCCCGCACCGCACGGCCCCGCTGTGGTGATCTCGTCGGGCTCGAACCGCGAGAAGTCCGGCTCGACCGGCGGGACGACGGCGAGCGCGACCACCGAGTCGGAGAGGGACGCCTGATGGACATCACCAACTACGTGGTCCTGGCCGCCGTGCTCTTCGCCATCGGGGCGACGACCGTGCTGCTGCGCCGCAACGCGATAGTCGTGTTCATGGGCGTCGAGCTCATGCTCAACGCGACGAACCTCGCCTTCGTCACCTTCGCCAGGCTGCACGGCGACCTGACGGGCCAGGTGCTCGCCTTCTTCGTCATGGTCGTCGCGGCGGCCGAGGTCGTCGTGGGCCTCGCCATCATCGTGACGATCTTCCGTACCCGCCGCTCGGCCTCGGTCGACGACGTCAACCTGCTCAAGGGCTGAAGGGTAGCGACGTGAACGACGTGATCGGGCTCGCCCCCTGGCTGATCGGCCTTCCGCTGATCGGCGCAGCGATCCTGCTGCTGGGTGGCAAGGCCACCGACCGCTGGGGCCACTGGCTCGGGGTGCTGGCCTCCGCCGCCTCCGCCGCGGTGGGTTTCATCCTGATGTTCCGCATGATCGGCACGGCGCCCGAGGAACGCTCCGTCGACCACCACCTGTGGACCTGGTTGTCCGCGGGTGGCCTGGACGTGGACCTCGGCATCCGGCTGGACCCGCTGTCCATGACCTTCGTGATGCTCGTGACCTTCGTGGGCACGCTCATCCACGTGTACTCGGTCGCCTACATGGACCACGACCCGCACCGGCGCCGGTTCTTCGGGTACCTGAACCTGTTCGTCGCGGCCATGCTGACGCTGGTCCTCGCCGACTCCTACCTCCTGCTCTTCGTGGGCTGGGAGGGTGTTGGCCTCGCGTCCTACCTGCTCATCGGGTTCTGGGACACGGGGCGGCCCTCCGCCCGGGAGAACGCGGTGGCGGCGAAGAAGGCGTTCGTGATGAACCGGATCGGCGACATGGGGCTCATCGCCGCCATGGCGCTGCTGTTCGCGAACACCGGTGCGCTGGACTTCGCCACCACCCTGTCCGACGACGCCGTCGGCTCGCTCTCCCAGGGCACGGCCACCGCCATCGGCCTGTGCCTCCTGCTCGCCGCGTGCGGCAAGTCGGCGCAGTTCCCGCTGCAGGCCTGGCTGGGTGACGCGATGGCCGGCCCGACGCCGGTGTCCGCGCTCATCCACGCCGCCACGATGGTCACCGCCGGCGTGTACCTCATGGTGCGCTCCGGCCCGATCCTCGAGGCGGCGCCGACGGCGCAGCTCGTCGTGGTGATCGTCGGTGCGGTGACCCTGCTGTTCGGTGCGATCGTCGGTACCGCGAAGGACGACATCAAGAAGGCGCTGGCCGCCTCGACGATGTCCCAGATCGGCTACATGATGCTCGCCGCGGGCCTCGGCCCGGCCGGATACGCGTTCGCGATCTTCCACCTGCTCACGCACGGCTTCTTCAAGGCCGGGCTGTTCCTCGGTGCGGGCTCCGTGATGCACGCGATGGGGGACCAGACCGACATGCGGCGCTTCGGCGGGCTGTCGCGGTTCCTGCCCATCACCTGGATCACCATGGGCCTGGGCTGGCTGGCGATCCTCGGTATCCCGCCGTTCTCCGGCTTCTGGTCGAAGGACGGGATCATCGAGGCGGCCTTCATGCCCGTCGAGGGCCAGCCGTGGCGGGCCTGGGTGTTCGGGTCGGTGGCGGTGCTCGGCGCCGCGATCACCGCGTTCTACATGACCCGCCTGTTCTTCATGACGTTCGGCGGACGCCGTCCGCGCTGGACCGAGAACCAGCACCCGCACGAGGGCTCGCCGCTGATGTGGTGGCCCCTGGTGTTCCTCGGCGTCGGCTCGGCCGCGCTGGGCCTGGTGCTCGGCATAGGCGGCGCGTTCGTCACCTGGCTGGAGCCGGTGGTCGGGCACGCGGAGCATCACGAGCCGGTGCTGCCGGTCCCGGTGATCATCGGGACCACGCTCGTGGTCGTCGTGCTCGGTGCGCTGCTCGCGTTCCGGATGTACGCCGTCCAGCTCGTCCCCGAGGAGGCGCCGCGCGGCTCCTTCCTGACCCGGGCGGCCCGCAGGGACCTGTACCAGGACGCCGCCAACGAGACGCTGGTGCTGCTGCCCGCGCACGGGGTGGCCCGCCTGGTCCAGGTCGGCGACCGTGACGTCGTCGACCGCGGCTGGAGCGTCCTGCCCCAGACCGTGTCGTGGTTCGGCGCGGTGTTCCGGAAGGCGCAGAGCGGCTACGTCCGCTCGTACGCGGCGGGCATGGCGGGCGGCGTCCTCGTGATCGCCGCCGTCGCCTGGCTCGTGTCGGGCCTCGGTGGTGCCCAGTGATCGGAGGAGAGATGTTTCCCTGGCTGACCGCGCTCATCGCGTGGCCGCTGGTCGGCGCGGCCGTGGTGGGCCTCAGCGCGCTCGGCCGCTCCCGCACGGGCCCGGCGAGCGCTGGCGTGGGCCTCGCCCGGCCGATCGCGCTCGTGTTCTCGCTGGTCGAGGTGGCCCTGCTCGTCGGTACGTTCCTCGCGTTCGACCCGGGCGCCGCCGCCGAGCACCAGCTCGGTGCGACCTACGCGTGGATCCCGCAGATCGGCGTCTCGTACGCCGTGGCCGTCGACGGTGTCGGCCTGCTGCTCGTCGCGCTGGCAGTGGTCCTCGTGCCGCTGGTGCTGCTCGCCGCCTGGACGGAGCAGGGACGGGACGAGGTGCGCCTGCGCAGGTTCGTCGGCCTCGTGCTGCTGCTCGAGGCGTTCATGGTGGCGGTGTTCTGCGCCCGTGACGTGTTCCTGTTCTACGTGCTGTTCGAGGCCATGCTGATCCCCGCCTACTTCCTGATCGGCGGGTTCGGGCAGGGTGCGGGACGGCGCAAGGCGGCCGTCAAGTTCCTGATGTTCAGCCTGGGCGGCGGGCTCATCATGCTCGCGGCGGTGATCGCGCTGTACTTCCTCGGCGTCGGTGCCGGCGTGGACCCGAGCCGGGCGTTCCTCGTGGACGAGCTCGTCGCGGTCGATCTGGGCACCACGGCGGAGCGCCTGATGTTCGTCGGGTTCTTCATCGCGTTCGCGATCAAGGCCCCCATGGTCCCGGTGCACAGCTGGCTGCCCGACGTCGCGGGCAACGCCACCCCCGGCACGTCGACCCTCCTGATCTGTGTCCTGGACAAGGTCGGCACCTTCGGGATGCTGACCCTGTGCCTGCCGCTGTTCCCGGAGGCGTCCCGCTGGGCCGCGCCGTTCGTGGTCGCGCTCGCCGTGATCTCGGTGCTCTACGGCGCGATCATGGCAATCATGCAGACCGACCTGCTGCGGCTCGTCGGCTGGACGTCGGTGAGCCACTTCGGCTTCATCATCCTTGGCATCTTCACCTTCACACCGCTGGGCACGGCCGGGTCGAGCTTCATGATGCTCAACCACGGCCTGGCCACCGGCGCGCTGTTCCTCGTGGCCGGGTTCCTCGTGTCCAGGCACCCGGAGAAGTCGCAGAAGATCGCGGCCTACGGCGGCCTGCGGTCGGTCACCCCGGTGCTCGCCGGGACGTTCCTGGTGGCAGGGCTCGCGACGCTGTCGCTGCCCGGCCTCGCGACGTTCGTCAGCGAGATCATGGTGCTGATCGGCGCGTTCGGCGGCTCGCCCGCCGGTTCGGCGGCCTGGGCCGTCGCTGCGATCCCCGGCGTGGTGCTCGCGGCGGTGTACGTGCTGCTGACCTACCAGAAGATCTTCACGGGAGCACCGGCCGCTGGGCTCGAGGCCCTGCCCGACCTCGGGACGCGTGAGCGCATCGTCGCGGCACCGCTCGTCGTCGGGCTGCTGGTGCTCGGCCTTGTCCCGGGCCTGGCCCTGACCTACGTGAACGCGCCGGCCGAGCAGTCGGTGGCCCTCACGACGGTCGATCAACCGGCGGATGCCGCCACGCAGATGGGGAGCGACCAGTGACCGAGTTCGTGGCACCCGAGATCGACTGGCTCGCCCTCGCACCGCTCCTCGTGGTGCTGGGTGCGGGTGTGGTCGGCGTGCTCGTCGAGGCGTTCGTGCCTGCCGGCGCCCGCCGTGTGACCCAGATAGTGCTGACGCTGGCCGCACTGGCGGGCGGGTTCGCGTTCGTCGCGGTCCTCTGGCCGCAGATCGTGGCGCAGCCCGTGCAGGTGGTCGGGGGCAGCCTGACGCTGACACCCTTCGCGCTCGGCGCGCAGGGCATCATCGCCGTGCTGGCCTTCCTCGGCGTGCTCGTGGTGGCCGACCGCACGGCCACCGGGCAGGACGCGTTCGCGCCGGCGGCCTCGGCGGTGCCGGGTACCTCGTACGAGGACCTGGCCCGGCGCTCCGGGCTGGAGCAGACCGAGATCTACCCGCTGCTGCTGTTCGCGACGGGCGGCATGATGCTCTTCGCCTCCACCGACGACCTGATCGTCATGTTCATCGCGCTGGAGGTGCTGTCGCTCCCGCTGTACGTCCTGTGCGCGACGGCGCGCCGGCGTCGGCTCCTGTCGCAGGAGGCGGCGGCCAAGTACTTCCTGCTGGGCGCGTTCGCCTCGGCGCTGTTCATCTTCGGCGTCGCGCTGATCTACGGGTTCGCCGGCACGGTGCGCCTGCTGGAGATCGCCCAGGCCGTGCAGCAGGGCGGCCTGCCGCTCGAGGGTCTGAGCGTGCTGCTCGTCGCGGGCGTCCTGCTCGTCGTGGTCGGCCTGCTGTTCAAGGTCGGCGCCGTGCCGTTCCACGCGTGGACGCCCGATGTCTACACCGGCGCCCCGACGCCGATCACCGGCTTCATGGCCGCCTGCACCAAGGTGGCGGCCGTCGCGGCGCTCGTCGAGGTGCTGTACCGGATCTCGATCGGCGTGCAGGCGGTGGACCCGGGGATCATGCGGCAGCTCCAGATCGTGATCGTCGTCGTCGCCGTGCTGACGATGGCCGTCGGTACGGTCATCGGGTCCGTCCAGACCGACGTGAAGCGCCTGCTGGCCTACTCGTCGATCGCCCACGCGGGCTTCCTGCTGGTGGGCATCGCGGGCTTCAACCCGCAGGTGCAGTCGACCACGCTGTTCTACCTGCTCGCGTACGGCATCGCGACGATCGGCGCGTTCGGCGTCGTCACGCTGGTGCGGGAGCGGCGGATCACGCCAGGGACGGGTGAGGACAACGGCCCGGTGGGCGACGACGGCGTCGTGCTCGGCGAGGCGACGGAGATCAAGCAGTGGGCCGGGCTGGGCCGCAAGGCCCCGTGGCTCACCGCCGCCTTCGCGCTGTTCCTGCTTTCGATGGCGGGCATCCCGCTCACCGCGGGGTTCATCGCCAAGTTCGGTGCGTTCACCGGGGCGACGGCCGGCGGCCTGTGGTGGCTCGCGGTCCTCGGTGTGCTCGCGTCCGTTGTCGCCGTCGCGTTCTACCTGCGGCTCCTGGTCGTCATGGTGTTCCAGCGCGCGGAGGACGAGCCCGCCCAGTCGCAGGTCGCGCTCGTCGAGACCGCGCCAGGAACCGAGCCCGGCGAGGCCGAGGTCTCCACCAGCGGCACCGCCGTGACCGGCGGAACCGCCGCGGCCACGCTGACCAAGGTCCAGGTCACGACCGCGCAGCGCGTCGTGGTGACGGTGGTCCGGTCCCGTGGACCGGCCGCCGTCGCCATCGCCGTGTGCGCGATCGCGACAGTGATTCTCGGCGTTTTCCCGTCCCCGGTTCTCTCTCTGGTGGAACAGGCAAGTAAGTTCGTGCCGTGACCTCCGCACCGCTGCCGCCCCAGACGACGACGGGTACCTCCGCGTCGGCTTCTCCGGCCGCTCCGTCGAACCTGCCCGACCCGACCGCGCTCGGCCTGCCGATCTCCGACCCGGAGCTCGCGTCCCGCCTCGCGGAGCGGCTGACGGGGGTCGACGACGCGCTCCTCGAGGCCGTCGCCAGCGCGGACAAGCTGGCCGACGGCGCCTCGCGGCACCTCATCGACGCGGGCGGCAAGCGGTTCCGTCCCCTGCTCACCCTGCTGACGGGTGAGCTGGGTGACGGTGCCGCGCCCGGCATCGTCGACGCGGCGGTCGTGGTCGAGCTGACGCAGGTCGCCTCGCTGTACCACGACGACGTCATGGACTCCGCGCCGATGCGCCGCGGGGCGCCGTCGGCCCACATGGTGTGGGGCAACTCGGTGGCGATCCTCGTGGGCGACATGCTGTTCGCGCGGGCGTCCGCGCGCGTAGCGGAGCTGGGCCCCGAGGCGGTGATCCTGCAGTCCAGGACCTTCGAGCGGATGTGTCTGGGGCAGCTCCACGAGACCATGGGCCCCGACGACGGCGAGGACGCCGTGGCCCACTACCTCCAGGTGCTGAGCGACAAGACGGCGTCGCTGCTGTCGGCGTCGGCCCGCCTGGGCGCCATGCTCGCCGGTGCGCCGAAGGAGCAGATCGAGGCCGTTGGTGCGTACGGCGAGAAGGTGGGCGTCGCCTTCCAGCTCGCCGACGACGTGCTCGACGTCGCGTCGTCCGGTGAGACCTCCGGCAAGACGCCGGGGACCGACCTGCGCGAGCACGTGCCGACCATGCCCGTGCTGCTGCTGCGCCAGCACGTCGCGTCGGACGCCGCTACCGACGACGACCGGGACCTGCTCGCCGCGCTCGACGGCGACCTGTCGTCCGACGAGGCGCTGGCGGCCGCGCTGGAGCGGCTGCGCGCGCACACCGTGCTGGCGGAGACGCGGGAGCTGGCCGTGCAGTGGGCGCGTGCCGCCTCGGCCGAGCTGGCACCGCTGCCGGAGGGGCCGGTCAAGGACTCGCTGGAACAGTTCGCGCAGGTGCTGGCGGACCGGGCGGTCTGACCGAGGGCGACCATGCAGTTGCTGCCAGGATCGTTCCTGGCCTGGCAGCAGGTGCATGGTCTTTTTCGCTTGCACCTGGGCGCAATACTCCTGACACGTAGCAGACAGACTCGTACAATCTGGGCGGGCCGCATGGGTAGTCCTGCCCGTTGAAAATCAACGACGATTCACCCACCATCCCGGTAGGGTGCTTCCGTTGTGCCTGTGTGTGCTGCCCGGGCGAACAAGACTTCGCTGGAGTGATGAAAGAGGAGGACGCATGAGCTTTGCCTCACGCGTGTACGAGAACCGCAGGTCAGCCGCGTCGGTCGGCGTGGTAACCCTCTTCGCCGGAGGGCTCCTCGGCTTCGCACTCCTCTACGACGGCGAGGCAACGGCCGACGTCGAGCTCAACGACTCCGGCGTCTGGGTGACCCAGACGTCGTCCGGCCAGCTCGGCCGGTTCAACTACGACGCGAAGGCCCTGGACGGCGTCCTGCTGGCGAACGCGGCGAGCTTCGACGTGGAGCAGGACGCGCAGCGGGTGCTCCTGGACAGCTCGAGCGACTCGTCCGCCAGCCCCGTCAACCCGGCGCAGCTCATCCTGGACGGCTCGATGGAGCTGCCGGCCGGCGCGCAGGTCGCCTCGGGCGGCGCCACCACCGCGGTGTACGACGAGGACGAGGGCCGGCTCTGGGTCCTGCCGTTCGACGGCGCCGTCGGGTACGACCAGAAGAAGCTCAAGCCGACGCTCAAGGTGGGCAAGGGCGGCACGCTCGCGGTGGGCAAGGAAGGCACGGTGTTCCTCGCGGTGCCGGCCGACGCCAAGCTCTACACGGTTCCCACCGGCGAGCAGGGTGTGCCCGAGGAGAGCGAGGAGTCCAGCCTCCCCGTGGGACGCGACGCCAAGGTGGAGGTCTCCGCCGTCGGCGACGAGCCGGTCGTGCTCGACCAGTCGAGCGGAAACCTCGTGCTGCCGGGCGGCGAGACGGTCAAGGTCGAGGACGGCGCCGAGGGCAGGCTCCAGCAGCCCTCGGCGAAGACCGACAACGTGGTGCTTGCCACCCCGAACGGCCTCGTCACTCAGCCCCTCGGCGGCGGGGACGCGACCACGCGCGCGGCGCAGGGCATGCCGTCGGCGCCCGTGCAGCTCGAGGGGTGCACCTATGGCGCCTGGGACTCCGGCCAGGTCATCCGGGACTGCGCCGGCACCGACAACGACGTCGACCAGGTGCTCGAGGGCGTGGCCGTCGGCACCAGCCTGGTCTACCGCGTCAACCGCGACGTCATCGTGCTGAACGACATCTCTGGCGGCTCCCTGTGGATGGCCGCCGACATGTTCGAGAAGGTCAACGACTGGGACATCGTCATGCCCGAGGACGGCGAGGGCAAGAAGACGGAGTCGGAGGAGGCCACGCCGGAGCTGGTCGACAACTTCGTCGCCGACCGTAAGCAGGCGAACCGGCCGCCCAAGGCCAAGGACGACTCGATCGGCGTCCGACCTGGCCGCACCACGGTGCTCAACGTGCTGAGCAACGACTCGGACCCCGACGGCGACGTCATGACGGTCTCGGTCATCGGCGAGCCGGACGGCTCCGTCGGTGTCGACCGTGTGCTCGACGGCGCGGCCCTGCAGGCCGACGTGCCCGCTGACGCGTCGGGGACCACGACCTTCAAGTACGAGGTCAACGACGGGCGCGGCGGCAAGGCAGAGGCGTCGGTGGACGTCCGGGTGGTGCCGCTGGAGGAGAACAACCCGCCCGAGCAGACGGGCGAGCCCGTGCTCACGGTGGGTCAGGACGGCCTGGCGAGCATCAAGGTGCTGCCGTACTTCAAGGACCCGGACGGCGACGACCTGTTCCTGTCCAGCGCAGCCACCGCCGACCCCCTGGACGAGGTGCGGTCGCGCCCGGACGGCACCATCGAGTTCCGCGACGGCGGTGCCGTGACCGGCCGCAAGGTGGTGGACGTCACGGTGTCGGACTCGGGCGGCCAGCCCTTCCAGGGCAAGCTGCTCATCCAGGTCGTCGCGAGCAACGTGCCGCCGATTCCGGTGCAGGACCACGTGACGGTGCTCACCGGTGAGCCCGTCACGGTGGAACCGCTGAAGAACGACAGCGACCCGAACGGCGACAAGCTGCGCCTGACGAACGTCGCCGAGACCAAGGGCGCGACGATCACGCCCAACTACGCCGCCGGGGTGTTCCGCTTCGAGAGCGACAAGCCCGGCTCGTACGACGTGACGTACCAGATCACCGACGGTCCCGAGCCGGTGATGGGCCTGGTCCGCGTCGACGTCCAGGACCCGCCGGAGGCCGAGCGCGCGCCAGTGGCCGTCACGGACCAGGTGCTGCTCCCGACCGGTGGTACGGCGCTCGTCGACGTGCTCGCCAACGACACCGACCCCGCGGGCGGAGTGCTCGTGGTGCAGGGGGTCGACGTACCGGACAACGCTCCGATCAAGGTTGCGGTGCTGAACCACCAGATCCTGAAGATCTCGGAGATCAAGCGGCTCGACCGCCCGCAGACGTTCGACTACACCGTCGCGAACGGGTCGGGGACCACCACGGGCCAGGTGCGTGTGGTGCCCATCCCCGCGCCGGACCAGCTCCGGCCGCCGGAGGCGGGCCCGGACGAGGCGACCGTGCACGTGGGCGACGTGGTCACCATCCCGGTGCTGAAGAACGACACCCACCCGGACGGCCTGGAGCTGACGCTCGCCGACGAGCTGAAGGAGGCGCCGCCCGCGTCGGCGGGCGAGGCGTTCGCCTCGGAGGACACCGTGCGGTTCCGGGCCGGCCAGAAGGCGGGCACCTACCACGCCGTCTACGAGGTGGTGGACTCGAACGGGCAGAAGGACTCCGCGCAGATCACCATCGTCGTGCTGGACAGGCCGGAGAACGCCGCCCCGCAGCTTCCCGACATCACGGCGCGGGTGCTGAGCGGTGGTACCACCCGTATCCCCCTGAAGCTGGACGGCAGCGACCCCGACGGCGACTACGTCACGCTGAGCTCGATCTCCGCAGCGGCGGGCAAGGGCACGGCGCGGATCGTCGACGGGTTCATCGACTACACGGCGGCGGAGGACGCCACCGGGCTCGACACCTTCAGCTACGAGGTCACCGACACCCGTGGCGCGGTCGGCAAGGGCCTGGTGCGCGTGGGTGTCGTGCCGAAGCCCGCGACCAACCAGCCGCCGCAGGCCGCGGACGACGAGACCACCGTGCGGCCGGGACGTACCGTCGCGGTCCGGGCGCTCGAGAACGACACCGATCCTGACGGTGACGAGATCGGTCTCCTGGCCAAGGGCTTCGAGAGCACCGGTGACCTGAAGCCCAAGGTGGTGGAGGACGACATCGTGGTCACCGCGCCCGACAAGGAGGGCACCCACGCCTTCTACTACGGCATCCAGGACACCTTCAAGGCGAAGTCCGGTGGTTCCGTCACCGTCAACGTGAACAGCAAGGCGCCGCTGCTGCGCCCGATCGCTCACGACGACGTGGTGACCTCCGACGACGTGAAGGGCGCCTCGAGCGTGACCGTGGACGTGCGGGCGAACGACGTGGACCCGGACGGCGTCGGGGCGGACCTGGACGTGACGGTCGACGAGTCCCTCGAGGGCGTGCGAGTCACCGAGGAGGGCGCCATCGAGGTGCAGCTCACCCAGAGCTCTCAGGTGATCACCTACACCGTGACCGACATGGACGGCCTGGACGCCAAGGCGTTCGTGCGGGTCCCCGGTGACCAGGCGAGGCCGCACCTCAAGCCCGGCCTGGAGCCGCTGAAGGCCACGAGCGGCGAGCCGCTCACGATCGATCTCGCCGACTACGTCGTGGTCCGGAAGGACCACGAGCCGCGGATCACCGAGGAGAAGAACGTCAAGGCCCTCGAGGGCAAGGCGCAGGTCTCCGACGAGGACACGATCGTGTACACGTCGGCCAAGGACTACGCGGGTGCCGCGTCGGTCAGCTTCGAGGTCACCGACGGCAAGGGGCCGGACGACGCCGAGGGCCTGATCGCCGTGCTGACCCTGCCGATCGACGTGACGCCCTCGACCAACATGCCGCCGAAGATCACCGGCCGGCCTGTGCTCCAGGTCGCGGCGGGCGAGGTGAGCTCTGTGGACCTGTCCCGGTACGTGAAGGACCCGGACAAGGACCCGCTGACCTTCAAGGTCACCGGCACCGACGGGATCTCGCCGTCGGTCTCGGGCAGTGCGGTCTCGGCCCAGGTCGACCCGTCGGTGTCGAAGGGCACCGCGCAGGAGCTCCCCATGACGGTCTCGGACGGCAAGAACCCGGCGGTCAAGGCCGTGCTCACCGTGGAGGTCGTCGCGTCGACCCGCCCGCGGGTGCAGACGACGCAGGACGTCGTGGAGGACGCCCACCAGGGCAAGCAGACGACCGTCCCGGTGCTGGCGAACGACACCAACCCGTTCCCCGACAAGGAGCTCACCCTGACGGGCGTGCCGATCGTCGAGGTCGGTGACGGCACCGCGGCGTACAGCGGCAACCAGCTCGCGGTCACCCCTGCGGAGGACTTCACCGGGGTCATGACCGTGCGCTACCGCGTGCAGGACGCGACGAAGGACCCGGACCGCGAGGTCGACGGGATCGCGAAGCTGACGGTCCTGGGCAGGCCGGAGGCTCCCCGGGCGCCGCGGATCGAGGAGGTGCGCTCCGAGACGGTGGTGCTGAGCTGGGACCAGCCCAACAACAACGGTGCCGACATCACGGGATACACCGTGACCGCCAACGGCAGCCAGGAGCACGCGTGCGCCACCACGACGTGCACGTTCGACGGGCTGAAGAACAACGTGAAGTACACCTTCACGGTCACCGCCACCAACGAGGTCGGGGAGTCCGACCCGTCCCCCGCGTCGCGTGAGGCACGCCCGGACGAGAAGCCGGACAAGCCCGAGCCGCCGTCGCTGGAGTTCGGCGACAGCGAGCTCATCGTGACCTGGCAGAACCGGACCTACACCGACCGGTCCCCGATCGAGTGCGTGAACCTGGAGATCAGCCCGGCCCCGGCCAACGGCGTGACGCAGAAGTCCTGCGTCCCCGGCGGTGAGACCACGTGGACCGGGCTGCAGAACGGCACCGCCTACACGGTCCGGGTCCAGGCCAAGAACGACGCCCCCGACCCGTCCGACTGGTCCGAGCCGTCCGCGCCCGAGACCCCGGCCGCGCCGCCGGATGCGCCCGCCGCGCCCCACGCGGAGCGGGTGGACACCGCAGTCGGCGGCCAGATCAGGGTCACCTGGACGGCTCCCGCCAACAACGGTGACGCGATCGACAAGTACTGGCTGGGGGTCTACACGGGCGGCGAGCTCGTCAAGTCGATCGAGACCACCGCCACGTCGCAGACGGTCCAGGACCTCTCGACCGGTTCCTCGTACAGCTTCAAGGTCCGTGCGACCAACAAGGCCGGCGATGGTGACCTGAGCCCGAGCTCGAACGAGGTCGTGCCGTACGGCACCCCGGACGTTCCCGGTCGACCCAACGCAGCGCTGGGCTCGAACACGAGCGGCCAGGCGAACGTGAGCTGGGGCGCCATCGGCAACTTCCGCGGCACGGGGCCGTACTACGTGGTGCGAGCCAGCAACGGCGCGACGTCGAACGTGGGGAACAGGACGTCCACCACGTTCACCGGCCTGAACAACGGAACGGAGTACACGTTCCAGGTGCAGGCCTGCAACGCCTACACCTGCTCGGACTGGTCGGCGGCGTCCAATGGGGTCACCCCGTACGGCGCTCCGCCGACGCCGACGATCAGTGCCACCGGTGGTGACCAGAAGGTGACCTTCAGCTGGGACGGCACCCGCACGAACGGCCGCCCCATCCGGTCGGTCCAGGTCACAGGTGCGATCAGCAGCACGGCCCCCAGTGGCACGCAGAGCGCCTCGGCCGGCTACAGCGAGAACAAGCAGGCGTGCGTCCAGGTCACCGACACCGAGGGGCAGACGGCCCGCGCCTGCGCCGACGCGACCTCAGACGCGAGGCCTGACCCGAGGGCCTGGGTGACGCGAGGCTCACGCGTAAGCAACAGCCAGTGCAGCGCCGCGTCGTGTGCGTACTTCGTCGTCAACTGGCAGGACTTCCCGACCGGCAACCACTCCGTGGAGTGCATGTCGGGCACCAACCCGGACGAGTCCGGCTGGCACAACATCCTGACGCCTGACCGCTCGTACACCGTGAACTTCGGGTCGGCGAACGGCAGCTACCAGCTGAGCTGCTTCTACGGCTACCCGGGCACCGACGTCGGCGTCCGGATCGACGGCAGGTCGTACGAGGTTCGGCAGTGGTAGAACCCACCGTGACCGGCCGCCGCGCAGGCAGCGGCCGGTCAGGCGATGATCGACTAAATTTCACCCAGCGAATTCACCCAGCGAACGAGCAGCAACGAGCAGTAGGGAACAAGAGATGACCACGATGACCCCCGAGCAGGCGGCCTGGTTCGCCCAGACCTTCGACCGGCTCGTCGGCAACGTCGGCCTGGCGGTCCTGGGCAAGGCACCGGTCGTGCGTCTGGCACTGACCTGCATGCTCGCCGAGGGCCACCTCCTGCTGGAGGACGCCCCCGGTACGGGTAAGACGATGCTCGCCCGCTCGATCGCGGCGTCGGTGCAGGGCACGCACAACCGGATCCAGTTCACGCCGGACCTGCTGCCGTCCGACGTCACGGGTGTCACGATCTACGACCAGAACACCGGCAAGTTCGACTTCCACCCGGGTCCGATCTTCGCCTCGATCGTCCTGGCGGACGAGATCAACCGTGCCTCCCCGAAGACCCAGTCCGCGCTCCTCGAGGTCATGGAGGAGGGCCGGGTCACCGTCGACGGCGTCGCGCACGGAACCGGCCGCCCGTTCATGGTGCTCGCCACCCAGAACCCGATCGAGCAGGCCGGTACCTACCGCCTTCCCGAGGCCCAGCTCGACCGCTTCCTCATGAAGACGTCGGTGGGCTATCCGGACCACGCCTCGACCGTGGAGATCCTGTCCGGTGCCGCGATGAAGGACCGCAGCAAGGCGCTGCAGCCCATCATCACCACCAAGGCCGTCACGGAGATGGCCGACCTGGCCGCGAACGTGCACACCGACACGGCGGTGCTGGAGTACGTGTCCCGCCTCGCCGAGGAGACGCGCAACGCGCACGAGGTGCGTGTGGGCGTCTCGGTCCGTGGCTCGCTGGCCCTGGTGCGCTGCGCCAAGGTGTGGGCAGCGGCCCACGGCCGCAACTACGTGCTGCCCGACGACATCAAGGAGCTGGCCCAGCCGGTCTGGGCCCACCGCTTCGTGCTCGACCCGGAGGCCGAGTTCGCGGGCGCGCGCCCCGACGCAGTGCTCTCCCGGATCATGGCCGACGTCGCGGCACCGCAGGAGCGGGCCTCGGCATGAGTGCGTCCGGCATCTCACCAGGCCCCGCGTACGGGAAGCGGCAGGAGACCCCGCGCGGCCTGCTCGCCGCCGGCCGCGCCCAGGTACAGCGTGGCCGGCGTGGCTGGGTGACCTTCGCCGCCGCCGCCCGGTCCCGGGCGGCGGCGGTGGGGCGTGTGGTCGCTCCCGTCCGTCGTACGTTCAGCACGTTCGGGATAGCGGTGACCCTCGTGACGGTCGCCGCCTGGATCGCGGGCCTCGCGCTCGACTGGCTCGAGCTGGTGGTCGCCGCGGTGCTGCTCAGCGTGACGCTCTTGTGCGCGATCGTGTTCGTGCTCGGCCGGTTCAAGTACGACGTGGTGCTCGACCTCGCGCAGGCGCGGGTGACGGTCGGTGACCGCGCCGTCGGACGCCTCGACGTGCGCAACGCGTCGAGCCGCTCCCTGCTGCCCTCCGTGATGGAGCTGCCCGTCGGCACCGGAACGGCGGCGTTCCCGGTGCCGCGCCTGCGGGGCGGCGGCACGCACGAGGAGATCTTCACCATCCCGACCCGGCGCCGCAGCGTGATCACCGTCGGCCCGGTCAAGTCCGTGCGGGCCGACCCGCTCGGCCTGCTGCGTCGCGAGATGACCTGGACGGACGAGCAGGAGGTCTTCGTGCACCCGCGCGTCAAGAACCTCACGGGCTCCTCGACGGGCTTCCTCAAGGACCTCGAGGGCCGGGTCACCAACGACATCACGAGCTCGGACGTGAACTTCCACGCCCTGCGCGACTACGTGGCCGGCGACGACCGGCGGCACATCCACTGGAAGACGACGGCGCGCACGGGCCAGCTCATGGTCCGGGTCTTCGAGGAGACCCGGCGTTCGCACCTCGCGGTGCTGCTGTCCACGCGCGCCGAGGACTACGCGCACGAGGACGAGTTCGAGCTCGCCGTGAGCGTCTGTGGTTCCCTCGGCCTGCAGGCCATCAAGGAGGACCGCGGCGTGACGGTGCTCGTCAACGAGGCGACGCTGCACGGAGACCACCGCACCCGGCTCATGGACGACCTGTCCCGCATCGAGCTCGAGTCCCGCAAGACGAAGCTGGTGGACCTCGCCCGCTCCGCCGGGATGGCCGCGACCGACTTCTCGGTGATCGCGTTCATCGTCGGCAGCATGGTGACGCCCACCGAGCTGCGCGCGGCCTCGGCACGTGTCCCCGCCGGGGTGCAGGTCATGGCCATCCAGTGCGTACCCGGTGCCTCCCTCGGCCGGCACTCCATCGCCGAGATGGGCGTGCTCACGCTGGGCCGCCTCGCCGACCTCCCCCTTGCGCTGAAGAAGATGAGCGACGGATGAGCAACGAGAACACCCGCGGGAACGTCCCGGTCGGCGCAGGCGCCGACCGGGGCCGATCGCCGTACAACACCGGCACCGGATTCCGGACGGGCACGGGCCGCGGCACAACGCGCCGCAAGGAGGCGGAGCGCCCGCGCGCGCTGACCGTGTTCGCCCTGGTTGACCTCGCGGCACTGAGCCTGATGTTCGCTGCCGTCATCGTCGGGTTCGGGCCCGTCTGGGGCTCGCTCGGTTACCTGCTGCCCGCCGTCGGCGGCGCGTTCGTCGGGCTGGTCGTGGCCTGGGTGGGCGCCTGGCGCCGCTTCCCCGCCGTGGTCGTGACCGCCCTCGCCGTGGTCGGCTACTTCCTGTTCGGTGCCGCCTTCGCGGTGCCGCACACCGCCATCGCGGGCGTCGTCCCGTCCCTGGACTCCCTGCGTGAGCTGATGCTCGGCTCCGTGGAGGGCTGGAAGCGGTTCATCACCACCGCGCCGCCCATGCAGTCGTTCCCCGACCTCGGCGTCATCCCGTACCTGCTCATGCTGCTCGTCGCGCTGATCGCCGGCACCATCGCCTGGCGCGCGAAGCATGCGGTGTGGGCAGTGGTCCCGGTGCTCGCCGGCCTCGTCGGCGTGATCCTGCTGGGCACGGTCGACGCCGCGCTCCCGGTGGCGCAGGGCCTCGTGGTCACCATCGTGGCTCTCCTCTGGGGCGCGGTACGCGTCATGGAGGCGCGGGTCGGCACGCACTCGATCACCACGGCGTCCAGCGAGGAGGCCACGCGCAGGCTGCGCTGGTACCGGGTCCGTACCGGCGCGACGATCCTGGCCGTCGCGGCCCTCGCCGCCGGCTTCACCGGGCCTCTCCTCCTGCCGCCGAAGCCGGACCGCACGGTGCTGCGCGAGACGGTGGAGCCGCCGTTCGACATCCACGAGTACACGAGCCCCCTCGTCGGCTTCCGGCACTACAAGAAGGAGGTTCGCGACGAGGAGATGTTCACGATCAGCGAGCTTCCCAAGAACGGCCGCATCACGGTCGCCACGCTCGACCAGTACGACGGCGTCGTCTACGACGCCGCCGGCGACGGTGGCGAGAGCGGCTTCTACACCCGCGTCGGTGACGAGATCGCCACCACCGCGACGGGCAAGCCGATGTCGATAGACATCACGGTCACCGGGTATCGCGGCGTCTGGGTTCCCGAGGTCGGCAGCCTCACCGGCGTGAGCTGGAAGGGCGCCAACGCGGAGGCACAGACGGAGGGTTCCTACTACAACCAGGAGACCCACACGGCGATCACCACCGCGGGTATCCGGCCGGGTGACTCGTACACCCTGAACACGCTGGTGACCGAGGAGCCGAGCGAGGAGACGCTCAAGAAGAGCGAGATCGACCTCGACGTCGAGCTGCCGGAGACCGACCAGAGCGGGATGCCGCAGGAGCTGCCGGCCAAGACGACCCAGTTCACGGGCACCGAGACCGACGCGGCCACCAAGCTGTTCAACATTCGTGACGGTCTGCAGGCGGACGGGTTCCTCTCCAGCGGGCTCGAGGGCGAGCCGCTCTCGCGCCCCGGACACTCCGCGGAGCGCCTCAACACGCTCCTCGCGGAGGAGGAGATGGTGGGCGACGACGAGCAGTTCGCCGTGGCGCTCGCCCTCATGGCGCGGCAGGCAGGCATCCCGGCCCGCGTGGTCATGGGCTTCTACCCGGACAAGCAGAGCGAGTACGAGGAGGGCAAGCCCTGGTCCGTGCTCGGCAGCGACGTGCACGCCTGGATCGAGGTGCCGTTCAAGGAGTACGGCTGGGTGCCGATCGACGCGGTTCCCGAGGAGAAGCCGCAGATGCAGCCCCAGCCCGAGAGCAAGGAGGAGCCCAAGCCTCCGGTGCTCCAGGACCCGGAGCCGCCGGAGGAGCCGGAGCACGCGAAGGCAGGCAGCGTCGAGGACGACGACAAGGAAGAGGCCGAGAACGAAGGCTTCGACTGGGGTCTGCTCGGCATGATCCTGCTGGCAGTCGGCATCCCGCTCCTGGTGATCGTCGGCCCGATCGTGGCGATCCTCGCCTACAAGGCTCGGCGCCGGACCGCGCGGCGCAACGCCGAGCAGCCCGCCGACCGGATCAGCGGCGGCTGGTACGAGGTGGTCGACGTCGTCACCGACCTCGGGACGTCCGTGCCGCGTGGGGCGACCAGGCGGGAGAGCGCCGGCGTGATCGCCGGAGCGCACGCCGCTCCGTCCACCCTCATGCTCGCGCACCGCGCGGACGAGACGGTGTTCGGTATCAACGACCCGACGCCGGCCGAGGTCGAGGCGTTCTGGGCGGGGGTCGACGAGCTGGTCGGCGGGCTACGCTCCACCGTGAGCACGCGACAGCGGGTGCGGGCGGCCCTGTCGCTACGCTCCGTCTGGGTACGTGGCGCCGAACGACGTCGGGCCCAGGCGGTGGCCCGGGCGACCGGCACGAAGAAGGAGAAACGATGACGGCCGTGGTCTGTGCCGGGTGCGGGGTAAGTCAGCAGGAGGGCGCGCCCTTCTGTGCTGCGTGCGGGCGCGCGTTCCCGCGCACCGGCCAGCCCGTCGTGGAGCCGCAGCAGACTCCCCGCGGGCAGGTGCAGCAGGCGGCCGCGGCCGCGCAGGCCCGGCAGAGCAGCGCTTCGGGAGGGGTGCCGCTCGTGTCGAGCCGGCCACCGATCACCACGGAGGTCGAGGTGTACACGGCCACCCAGATCCCGAGCGCCGCCATGGCTCCGAAACAGCTCGAGGCACCGTACGCGCGGGTCGGCAAGCGATTCCTGGCCATGCTGATCGACGGCGCGATCGCCGGTGTGCTCGGCGGGATCGTCGCCGGTATCGGCCTGCTGACCATCGAGCGGCCGGACCCCCTGGTGGTGGTGTCCCAGGAGCAGGCGGCAGAGATGCTCGCGCAGCTCATGCGGCTCTACCTGATCGCAGGAGCCGTGTCGTTCGCGTTCATGCTGTCCATGTGGATCTGGGAGTCGCGGACCGGCCGTACCGTCGGCAACTCCGCGATGGGCCTGCAGACGGTCTCCGCCGACGACCGCGGGCCGCTCGGGTTCGGCCGCGAGCTGATCCGGGTGCTCATGCTCGGGGTCATCTCGCTGATCCCGTTGGCCGGCCCGATCATCGTGCACCTGACCCCCCTGTGGGACAAGGGTGACAAGGTCCAGGGCTGGCACGACAAGGTCGCCCGGTCCGTGGTGCTCGACCTTCGCGCGCCGAAGATCGCGGTGACGACGGGACTCGCCCCGGTCGGCCCCGGGCCCCGTGCGCCTGGCCGGCCCGCGCTGCGGACGCCCACGCCGTCGGCGCCGGTCCAGCAGACCTCCCGGCAGATGCCTCCGCTGACGCCGGAGGCACCGCAGTTCCCGTCGACGCAGCAGCCGGGGACGCCGCCCGTCGCGGCCCCGGACCCGTGGTCGTTCCCGCAGTCGCCCGCCGCACCGGCGGCCGGCGGCGGCATCATCACCGGCATCCCCGGGAGCGCCCCAGGCGTGCCCCCGGCGCAGCCGCAGCCGGTCCAGCAGCCGCAGCCGGTCCAGCAGCAGTACCCGGTTCAGTCCCAGCCCGTCCAGCAGGTCCAGCCGCCGGAGTCCGCCTGGCCGTCCAAGACCTGGCCGGCCCAGGCGGAGCCTGCCGCGCCGCCCGTCCAGCAGCCGGTCCAGCAGCCTGCCGCACCTGCGACCGGGCACGAGCTCCCGCCCCAGCAGCACCCGGAGTCCCGCCCCACGCGCCCCGTCAGCTTCCCGGGCGACGGGGCGGGTGCCGCGCCCGCCCAGGCCGAGGAGCTGTGGGAGGCCACCCGGATGCAGGCGCCGAGCCTGGTGCCCGCTGCGGTCGTGACGGTGGTCCTCGAGCTCGAGTCCGGTGCGCGCCACGTGATCGACGGACCCGCGCTGGTGGGCCGCAACCCGCAGGCCGCCGACGGTTCGCCGACGATCCTCGTGCGGGTCGACGACCCGACGCGGTCGGTGTCGAAGAACCACGCCGAGCTGGGCGTCGACCCCGCGGGGCTCTGGCTGACCGACCGCGGCTCCACGAACGGCACCGTCGTGTCGGCCCCCGGCCGCTCGCCGCAGGTCGCGGAGCCCGGCGCGCGCGTGCGCGTGCCGATGGGTTCGACCATTCATGTAGGTGATCGCCGGATCGTCGTGCACCCCGACGAGTCGAAGGCATGACGCAGCAGGATCAGGGGCTGACGACGGTCTGGGGCGCCGCTTCGCACCAGGGACGTCGCCGGACCCTCAACGAGGACGGGTACCTGGCCACGGGCCGGGTGTTCTTCGTCGCCGACGGCATGGGCGGCCACGAGGCGGGGGAGGTGGCGAGCGCCGAGGCGCTGGCCGCCCTCAGCGCGCTCACCGAGGTGGAGCAGGTGGAGCCTGCGCTCGTCGAGGCGTACCTCGAGCTGGCGCAGAAGCGCATCCGTGCGATAGCCACCGAGTCGGGCAACGCCCCGGGGACCACGCTCACCGGCGTCCTCGTCGACGAGCGCGAGGACGTGCCGTACTGGCTGTTCGTGAACGTCGGGGACTCCCGCACGTACATGCTGTCCGGTGGTGTGCTCGCACAGGTCAGCGTCGACCACTCCGAGGTGCAGGAACTCGTCGACGCGGGCACGATCACCATGGACGAGGCCCGCCGCCACCCGCGGCGGAACGTGATCACCCGGGCGCTCGGTGCCCAGGAGGAGGTGCGGGCGGACTTCCGGTACATCCCGGTGGCGCTGCACGACCGCGTGCTCGTGTGCTCGGACGGGCTCACGGGGGAGCTGACGGACGACCAGATCACTACGATCCTGCTGGAGCAGCCAGATCCGGAGCGTGCCGCCGCATACCTGGTGGACGCCGCGATCCAGGCGGGAGGCCGGGACAACATCACGGTGGTCGTGATCGACGTGACCGGCGTGGACCACGAGACCTTGGGGTCCTCGACAGCACCACGGCCGGGGACGGAGCCTGACGAGGACACCCTGCCGCGGGAAGAGCACGAAGCAAGAAGCCAGGGGGTCTGACATGACGGTGCACTACAGCGAGGGTTCCGCGCGGGCAGTGGTCCGGAACGGCACGGTCGTCGTGCTGCCCGGCCCGGCGTCCGCCGACGTCGTCGACGCTCTCTGGACCGCCCTCGAACGCGCGGACGGCGGCGTCGCCGCGACCCTCGGCGTGCTCGCAGCGGGTGGCCTGGCGGAGACGCCCCCGTTCGCCGTGGTCTCGCTCGCGGGCAGCGACCCGGCGACGACGGCGCACGTCGCCGTGCGCGGGTCGGGTGTGAAGGTGATCGTGACCGCCGAGGGCGGCGGCGCGCCCGTCGAGGTGACGGGTGCGGGTGTCGTCACGTGGTCGGAGCGGGTGGTGGACGCCCCGATGTCGTTCGCGATCACCACCGACGAGCCGCAGGCGGACACGGAGTACCCGGTGCAGGCGGCGGTGGTGCGCGCGAGCGCCCTGCGCCGCACGCTCGTGGACGCCCCCGCGGCCCCTGACGCGCTGGTCGCCCCTGCGGCGGAGAAGCCGGGAGCCGCCGCGTTCCCGAGCTTCTCGAACCGTGCAGGCAGCTCGTCCGCCCCGGCCGAGCGGCAGGTGTCCGGCGAGACCATAGTCCCGGGTGCGCTGGACGTGCCGGTGATCGGCGCCGGATCCGTCCCCTCGTTCCCGAGCCCGTCGGCCGAGCCCGTCGAGAAGGAGCCGGAGCCGGTCCTGGAGTCGGTCCCGATGCTCGGGCTCGGCGTGGTCCCCGGCCCGGAAGCGCCCGCCGAGGCCCGCGGCGCGGTCGACGAGTCCACGCAGTTCGGTGGTGGCGACGACGACTACGGCCACCTCTTCGGTGACACGGTGATGCGCCGGGTCGAGGACGCGGCGGTGCGACAGGGCGAGGACGAGGAGGAGCACGAGGAGGAGCCGGCCCAGGCGCAGGCACCCGTGCCGCCGCCGCCCGCGCCCGCCGAACCCGAACCGGTGGCGCTGGAGCCGGCCGATCCGGGCGACGGGCTGATCTCCGGCGTGCCCGGCGGCTGGACGCCGCCGGTGCTCGCGCCGGAGCCGCCTGCGGGCGTCACCCCCGGCGCCGCGCAGCGGGCTGCCTCGATGGGGGAGCCTGCGGTCGAGGCGCCGGGTGAGGTCACCGACCACGACGGCGAGACCATGATGTCCGTCGACATCGCCGCGCTCCGCAAGGAGGCGAGCCCGGTCCCGAAGTTCTCCGCCGCTGTCCTGCCGGGCGCCCAGCAGATCCTTGGGCGGCCCTGCCCGCAGGGGCACCCCAACCCGCCCACCGCCGAGCGCTGCCGCACCTGTAGCGCGGACCTGGACGGCGACGCCGAGCTGGTGCCCCGTCCCTCGCTCGGGCAGATGATCGTGACCGGCGGTGTGCAGCAGACACCCGGACGTCCGCAGGTTGTTGAGCTGGACCGTCCGGTCATCGTGGGGCGCCGTCCGCGCACCAACAACGCGTCGGCCGACCGCACACCGCGCCTGGTCACGGTGGCGAGCCCCGACCAGGACATCTCGCGGTCGCACGTCGAGATCACCCTCGAGGAGTGGCACGTGCTGGTCGCGGACCTCGCGACGACGAACGGCACGACCCTGCTGCGGGCCGGGCAGGCGCCCCGGCGGTTGCACCCGAACGAGAAGGTGATCGTGGTCGAGGGTGACGTGGTGGACCTCGGCGACGGCGCGACCCTGACGTTCGAGGGCATCTGGTGACCGTTCCGCACGCAGCACAGGTCCCGCACGCAGCCGAGCTGGTGACCGTGCCACATCCAGAGGGAGACAAGTGAGTAGCAAGCGCGCCCCGTCGGCGCCGCCCCACATCGCGGGGTTCGAGTACAAGAAGCTGATCGGTTCCGGTGGCTTCTCGGACGTGTTCCTGTACGAGCAGCAGCGCCCGAAGCGTCTGGTCGCCGTCAAGGTGCTCCTCAAGGAGCACGCGAGCGACGCCCAGCGGGCGGCGTTCGACTCCGAGGCCGACCTGATGGCGATCCTGGGCAACCACCCCTCCATCGTGACGATGTACGAGGCCGGCGTCGCCGACGACGGCCGCCCCTACCTGGCCATGGAGTACTGCTCGCGCCCCAACCTGGGCGCGCGGTACCGCTCGGAACGCTTCTCGCTCGCCGAGGCGCTGCGCACCACCATCCAGATCGCCGGTGCGGTCGAGACCGCGCACCGGCTCGGGATCCTGCACCGTGACCTGAAGCCGGCCAACATCCTGGTGACGCAGTTCGGGCACCCGGCGCTGACGGACTTCGGCATCTCCTCCACCTTCGAGCAGGCCTCGGCCGCCGAGGGCATGTCGATCCCGTGGTCGCCGCCGGAGTCGTTCGCCGACCCGCCGGTCGCCGGGAAGACGACGGACGTGTGGGCCCTTGCCGCGACCTGCTACACGCTGCTGGCCGGGCGCACCCCGTTCGAGGTGCCCGGCGGCTCCAACACGTCGGCGGACCTGGTGGCGCGCGTCGAGCAGGCGCCGCTGCCGCCGATCGGGCGCAACGACGTGCCGCCGTCGCTGGAGCAGGTGCTGCGCATCGCCATGGCGAAGCAGCCCTCCTCGCGGTACCCGTCGGTGCTGGCGTTCGCGCGGGCGCTGCAGCAGGTCCAGGTGGGCCTGGCGCGCGACATGACGCCGATCGACCTCCTGGACGAGACCGGTGCGGTCGCGGAGGAGGAAGAGGACGACGACGGTACCCGGCTGAAGAACGTCACGGCCATCGACCCCGGGCAGCGGCCGGAACCGGTGACGCCGTCGGTCGGTGGCATGCGCACGGCGTCGGGCACCTTCGCGCCGCCCGTGCGCGAGACCTCCGGGTGGGGGCCGCCGCAGGGCGGCACAGCCGCCCGGCGGACGACGGTCCCTTCCGGCTTCGACGTTCCCGTGGCGGCTCCCGGGTGGGAGGCCCCGCCCGTCGAGGAGACGGTCCACCGCACACGGCTGCCCGAGACGCAGGCGACCCAGGAGCCCGAGGTCGAGCCGGAGGCTCCGCCGTCACGATCGGGCATCATCTGGCTGGCGGTCGGCGCGGTGGTCCTGGTGGCTGCGGTCGTCGTCGGCTGGCTGGTCCTGAACGGCGACACCGAGGAGCCTGACCCTGAGGGGACGGCGACCGTCGCGACCGGCGAAGACCCGCCGCCGGACGCCCTGTACGGCTACGTGCCCCCGGTACGGGACCTGAAGGGCAAGATCGTGGGCGAAGAGGCCGTCTTCACCTGGAAGGCGCCGAAGGACCTCGTCGAGGGCGACAAGTACGGATACCGGGTGGTGTCGCTCACGGAGACGACCCAGCCGCAGCCCGTCGAGACGGGCACCTCCGTGACCGTCCCCCTTGCCAAGGGCGAGCCCACGTGCGTCGAGGTCTTCGTCGACCGTGCTGGAAAGCGGTCACCAGAGACCAAGCCGGAATGCGTCTCCGCAGACTGAACGAATTCCGGCCGGTCTGCTGACCGGCCGGCCGGCCAACCAACCAACCACAGGAGGAGAGGGGGAGACGTGGGCGACCTCATGCTGGAGTTCTGCGGCGAGTGGTTCGATCCCGCGCAGGCGGAGAACGGCTTCGACATCGGCCGCGAGGGTGAGCTCGCGATCGACGACAACCCTTACCTCCACCGGCGGTTCCTACGGGTGACGCACGAGGACAAGATCTGGTGGCTCTCCAACGTGGGGTCACTGATCTCGGCGACGGTGTGCGACTCGGGCGGCGGCGTGCAGTCGTGGCTGCCGCCCGGGCACCGTCTGCCGCTGGTGTTCCCCACCACCTCCATCGTCTTCACGGCCGGGCCGACCACCTACGAGATCACGGCCCAGCTCACGGACGCCCCGTACCACGAGGTCCGCTCGGAGGACCCCGACAGCGGCGCCACGACCATCGGCGCCATCAGCTTCACCACCAGCCAGAAGCAGCTCATCGTGGTGCTCGCCGAGCCCATGCTGCGCCGCGAGGGCACAGGGCTGAGCGAGATCCCGTCCAGTGCGGACGCGGCTCGCCGCCTGGGCTGGGCCACCACACGCTTCAACCGCAAGCTCGACAACGTCTGCGAGAAGCTCGACCGGATCGGCGTGAAGGGGCTCCGTGGTGGCCCCGGGCTGCTCGCCACCAACCGCCGCGCGCGGCTCGTGGAGTACGCGGTCGCCTCCCGACTTGTCACCCCCGCAGACCTACCCCTCCTTGACCTGAAGGACGACGCCTGAAGTGCGCATCAAGCTGACGTTGAACAGACCCGACGAGTCCTCGGTGAACGTCGCGGTCACCGCCGACGCCACCGCCACCGTGCGGGACGTGGCCGAGGCCCTCTTCTCCGCCGACCCCACCCGGGGTGGTGCCGCAGCACCCGAGAACCTGACCCTGCAGATCGTCGGCGACGGCTCGACCAGCTTCACGAGCGGCCGGGTACTGACCCCGACGAACGACCTGGTCCAGGCCGGCCTGCGGTCGGGTTCCGTGGTGTCGATCGTCCGGGTCTCCGAGCAGTTCGTGAACCCTGGACAGGACCGCGGCACGGCGGTGGCGCAGCTACGCGTCCTGGAGGGGCCGGACGCGGGACGCGAGTTCCCGCTGCCGGTCGGTACGTCGTACATCGGCCGCGACCGGGGCATGGACATCCGGCTCCAGGACGGGCAGGTCTCCAAGCGGCACGCCCGTATCGTCGTCGGGGAGGCCATCGAGGTGCACGACCTCGCCTCCGCGAACGGCCTGGTCATGGGCGGCAAGCGGATGACGCGCGCCGTGCTGACGTCGTCGGACACCGTGACCCTCGGTGAGACGACGCTGTCCGTCGTGGCGCTGCACCGCTCCACGAGCATGGCCCCGACGAGCCCCGTGGTCGAGTTCAACCGGTCGCCGCGCGTGGTCACCCGCTTCGGCGAGATCAAGATCAAGGCGCCCAAGCCGCCGAGGCCGCCGCAGCCGCAGCGTCTTCCGTGGCTCATGATGCTCGCGCCGATGGCGATGGGCGCGGTCATGTTCTCGGTCACCCGCAACCCGCTCTCCCTGATGTTCATGTTCTTGAGCCCGGTCATGATGGTCGGGATGTACTTCGACCGGAAGGTCAACGCGCGCAAGGAGTTCGAGAAGGCGTCCGCGCAGTTCGACGAGCAGGTGGCCGCCACTGCGGACCGCATCGACCGCACGCACGCCGTCGAACGGGCGGTCCGGCTCGCGGAGTCGCCGTCGCTCGCGGAGTCGCTCGACGCCGTCCGCCGGCTCGGCGGGCTCATGTGGACGCACCGCCCCGAGCACAAGGGGTTCCTCACCGTGCGGTTCGGGCTCGGGTCGGCGCCCGCGCGCACCGCGTTCGACGAACCCCGGGAGAACGACGCGATCCCCGAGCACTGGGAGAAGGTGCTGCAGCTCCAGGACCGGTGCGCGACCATCCACGACGTCCCCATGAGTGCCGGGTTCCGGTTCGGCGGCAACGTCGGCATCGCCGGACCCAGCGGTGTGGTGGAGCCCGTCGGGCGGTCGGTCCTGCTCCAGCTCGTCGCGCTCCACTCGCCCGCCGAGGTCGTCGTCACCGCGCTCACGTCCGCCCGGTCGCGCCAGGACTGGGAGTGGCTGGAGTGGGTGCCGCACACCGGCTCGCCCCACAGCCCCCTCGGGGCGTCCGACCACCTGGCCGACGACCCGGCGGCCGGCATCTCCCTGCTGACGCGGCTCGAGGAGCTCGTCGAGGCACGTGGGGTCAGCCTCGACGGCCCCGCACCCCTGGTGGGGGAGCGGGACGCGGACAAGGACCGCACGGACGAGCCGCCCAAGCCGGTGCTGCCGTCCGTCGTCGTGCTCGTGGAGGACGACGCGCCGGTGGAGCGCTCCCGGCTGGTCCGCCTCGTCGAGCGCGGCGCCGCGGCGGGCGTGCACGTGGTGTGGATCGCGCCCACCGTCGAGCAGCTTCCCGCCGCCTGCCGCACCTTCGTGCTGCTGGACTCCACGGCCCAGGAGAACGGCGCCATGACCGGCGAGGTGCACTACGGCCAGCTCGCCTACCCGGTGCGCTGCGACGTCGCCGACCTGCACACCGCGCGCGAGGTGGCCAGGATCCTGTCCCCGGTGGTCGACGTCGGCGCGCCGACCGACGACGAGTCCGACCTGCCCCGCGCCGTCTCCTACCTGTCGCTCGCGGGCATCGAGCTCGGCCGGGACTCGAACGGCGTGATCGAGCGGTGGAAGGAGAACCTCTCGCTCACCCCGCGCGACGGTTCCCCTCCGGTGCGCCGCAAGAGCCCCACGAACCTGCGCGCCCTCGTCGGGCACGACGGCGTGGAGCCGTTCCACCTGGACCTGCGCACGCAGGGTCCGCACGCTCTCGTCGGCGGTACCACCGGTGCCGGAAAGTCCGAGTTCCTGCAGTCCTGGGTGCTCGGCATGGCCGCCGCACACAGCCCTGACCGGGTCACCTTCCTGTTCGTCGACTACAAGGGTGGCGCCGCGTTCGCCGACTGCGTCCACCTTCCGCACACCGTCGGCCTCGTGACGGACCTGTCGCCGCACCTCGTACGGCGCGCGCTGTCCTCGCTGCGGGCCGAGCTGCACTACCGCGAGCACCTGCTGAACCGGAAGAAGGCAAAGGACCTGGCGTCCCTCGAGCGCACGGGCGATCCAGAGGCGCCACCGAGCCTGATCATCGTGGTCGACGAGTTCGCCGCGCTGGTCGGCGAGGTCCCGGAGTTCGTGGACGGCGTCATCGACGTCGCCCAGCGTGGCCGGTCGCTCGGCCTGCACCTGATCCTGGCGACCCAGCGCCCCGCCGGTGTCATCAAGGACAGCCTGCGCGCCAACACCAACCTGCGCATCGCCCTGCGGATGGCCGACGAGCACGACTCCAAGGACGTGCTCGGGGACAACATGGCCGCGCACTTCTCGCCGTCGATCCCGGGCCGCGGCGCCGCGAAGACCGGTCCCGGCCGCCTCACCACGTTCCAGACCGGCTATGCCGGTGGGTGGACCACCGACCAGCCGGAGCGGTCCTCCCTCGATCTGCAGGAGATGGACTTCGGCACCGGCAGGCGCTGGGAGCTGCCCGCCCCCGAGGTGGTCGACGAACCGGACCCGGGCCCCAACGACATCGCCCGGGTGGTCTCGACGATCCGCCGCGCGGCGAGCGAGGCGGGCGTGCCGACGCCGCGCAAGCCGTGGCTGCCCGAGCTGGCGGCCACGTACGACCTGGCGCTGCTGCCCAACCGGCGCACGGACTCCCAGCTCGTCCTCGGCGTGCTGGACAACCCGCCGCAGCAGACCCAGCCGACCGTGCACTACGAGCCCGACACCGACGGCAACCTCGCGATCTACGGCACCGGTGGCACCGGCAAGAGCACGACGATGCGCACCATCGCGGTGTCCGCGGGCCTGACGCACCGGGGTGGCCCGGTGCAGGTCTACGGGATCGACTGCGGTTCGGGTGGTCTGCAGATGCTGGAGAACCTGCCGCATGTCGGTGCGATCATCGCGGGCGACGACGAGGAGCGGGTGAGCCGCCTGCTGCGCCGGCTGCGGGACACGCTGGACCAGCGTGCCGACCGCTATGCCGCAGTGCGCGCGTCGACGATCGAGGAGTACCGGCGCCTGGCGAACAAGCCTGACGAGCCCCGCATCATCGTGCTCGTCGACGGTATCGGCTCGTTCCGCGACAGCTACGAGCACCTCACGGCACGTGGCTTCTCGATCTTCGGGACGTTCACCCAGCTCGCGACCGACGGGCGCCCCGTCGGCATCCACCTCGTCATGAGCGGTGACCGGGCCGTGTCCGTGCCGCCGTCGCTCGCCTCCACCGTGCAGAAGCGCATCATCCACCGGATGGCGAAGGAGGACGACTACATCATGCTCAACGTGCCGAAGGACGTCCTCACGCCGGCGTCAGCGCCTGGCCGGGCGATCATGTACGGCCAGGAGGCGCAGATCGCCGTGCTCGGCGGTGACTCCAACGTGGCCGTGCAGTCGCGCGAGCTCGCCCGGCTGGAGCAGACCATGCGCACGGTCGGCGGTGTGCCGCAGGCGCCCGGCGTCGAGCGGCTGCCCGACACGTTCACGCTCGAGCAGCTTCCGCAGCGCACGGGGGACATGGCCACAATCGGCCTGCGGGACCTCGACATCGCTCCGGTCGGCCTGCCCATGCGCGGCCCGTTCATGCTGGCCGGCCCGCCCGGGGCCGGCCGCACGACGGCGTTCGTGACGCTGGCGACCGCGCTGCGCCGGAACGGCGGCACGCGTCTGGTGTACCTGTCGTCACGGCGTTCGAGCCTGTCCGCGCTGGACCTGTGGGACGTGGCCGCGCCCACTCCGGAGGACGTCGTGGAGTCCCTCAAGGACCTCACGACGGCCCTCGAGAGCGATCGGCTCGCCCCGGGTACTCTCACCGTGATGATCGAGAACTACACCGAGCTCACGGGTACGCCCGCTGAGAAGCCGATGGAGGCCTTCGTCAAGCTCGCGACCCGCAAGGAGCAGCTCGTCATCGGTGAGTCGGAGTCGTCCACCTGGAGCAAGGCGTTCACGCTGGCAGGGCCCTTCAAGTCCGGCCGCAACGGTCTGCTCCTCACGCCAGGAGACACCGACGGCGAGACGCTCATGAACACGCCGCTCGGCCGGATCCGCCGCAACGACTTCCCGCCGGGCCGTGGCTTCCTCGTCACGGCAGGGCGGGCCACCAAGATCCACGTCGCCCTGCCGGGGTGACGAGGGGCATGGGGAGTAGTCCCCATTCCACGGCGTCGCGGACCGTGAAATAGTTCGTGACGTCGCAGAAACGGAGGCTGTCCGAGGGGACAGCCAGAGACAAAGGAGCAGGACATGGTCAACGAGGGTGGAGCACTTTCAGGTCTTGATGTCGAGGCCGTACGGAGCCTTGCCAACACGCTCCGCACGCAGGCCGAGGGTGTCCGTCAGGTCGTCACGACGATCACGGCGCAGATGGGCCAGACCCAGTGGAGCGGCCCCGACGCCGCGCAGTTCCAGGAGGAGTGGGACGGTACCCACGCCGCCAAGCTGAACGAGATCGCCTCGGCGCTCGACACCTACGCCACCACGGCCGACAGCAACGCCAGCACGCAGGAGAGCACCTCGGCCTCGCTCTGATCGAGCCCGAGCTCTTCCAGGCAGGAGGGCTCCCGTACACGCGGGGGCCAACGTCAAGGGATGCGGGACCGTCACCGGTCCCGCAT
>NZ_JBHXBG010000026.1:0-41856 GCF_042726755.1 Promicromonospora sp. NPDC060271
GCCGATCACCTGACCTTTTGCCGATCACTGTGCCTCAGTGGCCAGCGGGTGTCAGCCCGCCGCGCTGTCCTTCTGCGCGTTCGTCTTGGCCGCCGCGTCCTCGACCGCTTCCAGGGCGCGCTTGTCGGTCACGGCCAGCTCGGTGACCTCCAGCGCCTGCACCAGGATGGTGTCGGCGTCCTGGGCTCGGTCGATCGCGACGACGCCGCCCTCCTCGGCGGCCAGCAGCTCGGCCTTGGTGATGGGCCGCGGGACCTCCTCGATGCCCCTCGGCTCCGCGATGAGGTCCTTCTCGTCGATCACGTCGAGCTCGACCATTCGGCGGGCCGACGTGAGGACGTTGCGCTCCAGCGACCCGATGAGCCTGTTGTAGTCCTTGGTGGCCGACTCGAGGGAGCGTCCCATCTTCGTGACGTGCTGCGTCATGGTGACCAGCCGCGCGTACAGCTCCTTGCCGACCGTGAGCACCTTCTGCGCGTTCTCCGCCAGCGACTCCTGGCGCCACGCGTACGCGACGGTCCGCAGCAGGGCGAGCATCGTGGTGGGCGTCGCGACGATGACGTTCCTCTGCGCCGCGTACTCCAGCAGCTCCGGCGCGCGTTCCAGGGCCGCCGACAGGAACGCCTCCGCTGGCACGAACATCACGACGAACTCGGGCGCGGGCTCGAACTGGTTCCAGTACTTCTTGCCGGCCAGGTCGTCCACGTGCTTGCGCATGTGGCGAACATGCGCGTCGAGTCGCTGCTCGCGGTAGGCGGCGTCGTCGGACTGCTGGGCCTCCAGGAAGCCCAGGAACGCGACCTTGGAGTCCACGACCACGCGCTTGCCGCCGGCGAGGTTGATGACCATGTCGGGGCGCTGCACCTCGCCGTCCTCCGTGGTGACCTGCGCCTGCTCGGTGAAGTCGACCCGGTTGATCATGCCGGCCGACTCGACGACCTTGCGCAGTTGCAGCTCGCCCCACGCGCCGCGCGTCTGCGACGAGCGCAGCGCCGTGACCAGGTCCGCCGTGCCGTTGCGCAGGTCGGCCGAGACCTCGGCGACGTTGCGCATCTGCTCCACCAGCGCGCCCTGGCCCTCGATCCGGGCCTTCTCCGCCTGGAGCACCTCGGTGCGCACCAGCTCAACGGCCTTGGTCAGCGGGTCCACCAGAGACTTCACGGCCTCCTCGCGCTTGGCGAGCGCCTGCTCGCCGTCCGACGTGGACCGCTTGAGCCGCTCCTCCGCGAGCTCGAGGAAACGCTTGCTGTTGGCATCCAGCGCGTCACCCGCGAGCGCCTGGAACTGGCGGCGGGCGTGCTCCTGCTCGGCGCGGGCGGCGGCGATCTGCTCGGCGGCGCGCTCGCGTGCCGCGTCGATCTGCTCGTCCGCGCGGTGCTGTGCGTCGGCGATCCGCTGGTCGGCCGACTCTGCCTGGGCACGCAGGCGTGCGACCTCCAGGTCCGCGTCGCGCTGCGCGGGCGCAACACGCTGCGCGTGGCCGAGCCACCCCAGCAGCACGCCGACGACGAGGGCGCCGAGGGCCAGCAGAATCGTTGCGACGATGTCCATGGGCGACAGGCTGCCACGTGTCACTGACACTCCGGCGCGGTGACACCCCGGGTGGTCGAAATCGTCCGGTATGCGGCCGTCCTGCATCCGATCTGGGTCCGGTATGGCCGGACGGGCGGGTCCTCCGCCCGGCGACGGACCCCTTCACCCGGCACTCATCCTCGCGTCGGATCCGTCGTGTCGGACGGCACGGCTACCTTGTGTGCCATGACGACCCCAGCCGAACCGAGCCCTCCAGGCAGCTCCGGGACCCCAGGTACCCAGGAGCCGCCCCCGCACGACCCGTCGGCGGCGCTCAGCGTGCGCGGGCTCTGGAAGCGGTTCGGGCAGAAGATCGCGGTCTCCGGCGTCGACCTGGACGTGCCGGCGGGCTCGTTCTACGGTCTGGTCGGCCCGAACGGGGCGGGCAAGACGACCATGCTCTCGATGGCTACCGGGCTGCTGCGACCTGACTTCGGCGGTGCCTGGGTGCACGGTGTGGACCTGTGGGCGCGGCCCGACGAGGCCAAGGCGACCCTCGGCGTGCTGCCCGACGGCGTGCGTCTGTTCGACCGGCTGACCGGCCGCCAGCTGCTCACGTACGCCGGGATGCTGCGCGGTATGGACAAGGACACCGTGGTGGACCGGACGAACGACCTCCTGAAGGCGTTCGACCTGGTCGCGGACGCGGACACGTTCGTTGTCGACTACTCCGCCGGTATGACCAAGAAGATCGCGCTGGGCAGCGCCATGATCCACGCGCCGCGCACCCTGGTCCTGGACGAGCCGTTCGAGGCCGTCGACCCGGTGAGCGCCGCGAACATCCGCGACATCCTCAAGAGCTACGTGGCGGGCGGCGGCACCGTCATCGTCTCCAGCCATGTCATGGACCTGGTGCAGCGTATGTGTGACCACGTAGCGGTGATGGCGGCGGGGCACGTCCTCGCGGCGGGCACGGTGGACGAGGTGCGCGGCGAGCAGAGCCTGGAAGACCGGTTCGTGGACCTCGTCGGTGGCCGTCAGCACTCGGAGGGGCTCTCATGGTTGCGCGGTTCCTGAGCCTCAAGCTGACGCTGATGGGCAACACGTTCCGCAGGAGCGTGTGGCAGACCATCGGCATGATCGTCGCGGCTCTCTACGCCCTCGGCGCCGTCACCGTCCTGATCGGCGCGGTGGTCAGTCTCGGGTTCCTCGGCGACCCGGCCTGGGCCGGTCTCGCGATCACCCTCGGCGGGGCCCTGGCCGTGCTGGGCTGGTGGGTCATCCCGATCTTCGCCTTCGGCGTGGACGCAACGCTGGACCCGCACCGGTTCACGACGTACGCGATCCCCCGGCGCACGCTTCTGGCGGGGCTGGCGGTGGCGGGCCTGGTCTCGGTACCCGGTATCGCGACGGTGCTGCTCGCGCTGGGGGTCTCCTTCGCGTGGCTGCTGCAGCCGGGAGTGCTGCTCGTCTCGCTCGTCGGCGCGGTGCTCGGCGTCGCCGCGTGCGTCCTCGGCTCGCGGGCGATCACCACGCTGCTCGCGCCCGTCCTGGAGTCGCGCCGCTACCGCGAGGTCGTGACGATCCTGGCGCTGGTGCTCTTCATGACGATCGGTCCGCTCGTCGGCTGGCTCGCCAACGGTGTGGAGGTCACTGTCGAGCCGGGCTCCGACAGCAGCACCGGCAGGCAGCTCCTCCCGCTGTTCGAGCAGGCGGCCGCCGTCGTGGGCTGGACGCCGTTCGGTGCGGCGTGGTCGCTCGGCAGCACCGCGTACGACGGCGACTGGGCGGGCCTTGCGGGACGCCTCGCGGTCGCGCTCGGCACCGTCGGGCTGGCGTGGCTGGTCTGGGACCGGGCCCTCGGCCGCGCCCTGGTGCGCCCGCCCGTCGGCGACGGCAGCGGTAGCAAGGCCAAGGGTCTCGGGATGTTCGGCCGCGTGCCGTTCTCACCCACCTGGGCGATCACCGCCCGGACCGCCACGTACTGGCTGCGGGACCCGCGCTACTCGGGGTCCATCGCCGTCATCCCGTTGCTGCCGGTCATCATGTACTTCACGTCCCAGAGCACCGGCAGCTTCTTCCTGCTCCTGGCGACCGGGCCGTTCGTCGGCTGGATGCTCGGCTTCAGCATCTCCAACGACATCGGCTACGACAACACGGCGTTCGCCCTGCACGTCTCGTCGGGTGTCGACGGGCGCGCCGACCGGTGGGGCCGCGCGATCCCGATGCTGGTCGCCGGCCCTCTGGTCGCCGCGGCGACGGTGGTGGCCTCGGTCTGGGTCGCCGACTCCTGGCACCTCGTCCTGCCCCTGCTGGGGCTGGCGGTCGGTGCGCTGCTGGTCAGTACCGCCGTGTCCTGCGCGGTCTCGGCACGGCTCGTCTACCCGGTCGCGAAGCCGGGCGAGAGCCCGCTGAAGTCGCCGCAGGGGGCGGCGATGGCCACGCTGGTGTCGCAGGGCATCGGGTTCGCCGTCACCGCGGCGCTGTCCCTGCCGGTCTTCGCGGTGGGCATCGCCGCCCTGGTGCTGGGTGGCGTGCTGTGGGGCGTCGCCACGATCGTCGTCGGCGTCGTGTACGGCGCGCTGATCCTGGTGCTGGCCGTGCGGTTCGGCGCCCGTGTGTACGACCGGCGCCTGCCAGAGCTGCTCCAGCAGGTGCAGTCCTTCCCCTGACCTCGAAGTGGCTTCCCCCCAGGTCAGCGGCCATGTCAGTGGTGCGACCCAGCCTGGGGTGATGACGCGATTCACGGCCGACGACGACCTGCGGCACGCCGAGTTCGTCGCGGCGAACCTGACTGACGCCCGGTTCCGTTTCGCCGACCTGGAAGGGGCGGCGTTCGATCAGTCGTACCTGCCCCGTGTCGTGATGCGCGGAGTCGATCTGACCGGCGCGGACATCGACGGGCAGATCCGCGACCTCAAGATCAACGGCGTCGAGGTGCTGCCGTTGATCGAGGCCGAGCTGAACCGCCGGTATCCCGGGCGAGAGCTGGCTCGGTCCCAGGACCTCGCGGAGCAGCGCGAGTCGTTCGAAGCAGCGCTGCGGACCTGGTCGGCGACGCTCGACCGGGTGGCGGCCATGCCCGCAGGGACGGCGGACCAGCAGGTCGACGGGGAGTGGTCGGTCGCCCAGACGCTGCGGCACCTGGTGTTCGCCGTCGACGGCTGGGTGCGACACGGGATCCAGGGCCTCGACGGCGCGTTCAGCCCGATAGGCCTGCCGTTCTCCGAGTACGACGACGAAGCGGGTGCGCTCGGCGTCGACATCACCGCCACCCCGTCGTTCCGGGAGGTGCAGGAGGCCTACGCCGATCGCATGGCCCAGGTGCGCGCGCAGTACGACTCCCTCACGCAGGAGGACTTCGAGGCACCGGCGCGCCGGCTGCCGCCGTGGGAACCGGACACGCGAAGCCTTCCGGTGTGGCGCTGCCTCGGGGTGGTCGCCAACGAAGCCTGGGAGCATCACCGGTTCGCGGCGCGCGATCTCGACGAGCTGGAACGCAGACGCGACGCCCGGTAGACGGGTTCGACGAGGCGCGCGACGACGCGGCTGTCGGCGATTGGCGCTCGGCACGTAGAATTTCGCGACGTGGCTCTTACTATCGGCATCGTCGGCCTGCCCAACGTCGGCAAGTCCACCCTCTTCAATGCTCTGACCCGCAACCAGGTGCTCGCCGCGAACTACCCGTTCGCGACGATCGAGCCCAACGTCGGCGTGGTCTCGCTGCCCGACGAGCGGCTCAACAAGCTCGCTGAGATCTTCGGGAGCCAGAAGATCCTGCCGGCCACGGTGTCGTTCGTGGACATCGCGGGCATCGTCAAGGGTGCGTCCGAGGGTGAGGGCCTGGGCAACAAGTTCCTCGCCAACATCCGCGAGGCCGACGCGATCTGCCAGGTCACCCGTGCGTTCGACGACCCGGACGTGGTGCGCGTGGACGGCTCGATGGACGCCCCCGGCGACATCGAGACCATCTCCACCGAGCTGATCCTCGCCGACCTCCAGACCCTCGAGAAGGCCCTGCCGAGGATGGAGAAGGAGGTCAAGATCAAGCGCGGCGACCCCGTCCTGTACGCGGCTGCCAAGAAGGCGGAGGAGGTCCTGAACCAGGGCGTGACGCTCTATCAGGGCGCCGCTGACGCCGGTCTCGACCTGGCCGAGATCGCTAGCCTCCAGCTGATGACGGCCAAGCCGTTCATCTACGTCTTCAACACCGACGACGCCGGGCTGGCGGACACCGCATCCCAGGAGGCGCTGCGCAAGGTCGTCGCGCCGGCCCAGGCGATCTTCCTGGACGCGAAGTTCGAGTCCGAGCTCGTCGAGCTCGAGCCCGAGGAGGCCGCCGAGATGCTCGCCGAGACCGGCCAGGCCGAGTCCGGCCTGGACCAGCTCGCGAAGGTCGGCTTCGAGACCCTCGGCCTGCAGACCTACCTCACGGCGGGCCCAAAGGAGGCGCGGGCCTGGACCATCCACAAGGGCTGGACCGCTCCGCAGGCTGCCGGCGTGATCCACACGGACTTCGAGCGCGGCTTCATCAAGGCCGAGGTCACCTCGTTCGAGGACCTGGTCGAGGCCGGCTCGTCCGCCGCGGTGAAGGCTGCGGGCAAGGCCCGCATCGAGGGCAAGGACTACGTCATGCAGGACGGCGACGTGGTGGAGTTCCGCTTCAACGTCTGATCGGCGCCGGAAAGAAGCGTCCGGACGAGACCCTTCTTCCTCGAACTGCTGGTCCGCGCGACCAACCCGAAGGCATGGTCAGCCGCGCGGACCGGTCCCGCGCAGACGCGGGCACGGACGCTCACCGCACCGGCGCGCTGCTCCGCCCCTGAGCCCGCCCGGTCATCTCGGCGTCGAACGTCTCCTGCGCCACCCGCATCTGCTCGGCGTACACCGGCTCCTGCAGCCGCGCCCACATCACGTCCTCCGGAACGTCCTCGACCTGGGTCACGACCCACCAGATGTTGCCGAACGGGTCCCTGATCCGTCCGCCGCGCTGACCGAAGGCGCTGTCAGCGAGTGCGGTCACGACCTTCGCGCCCGCAGCGACCGCCTTCTCGAAGACGGCGTCCGCATCCGGCACCCACACCCGCAGGAGGCTGGGCATCACGGGCCACTCCGGGGCGCGGTCGAAGGCCAGCACGACGGTGTCGCCGATCCTGATCTCGCCGTGGCCGATCGCGCCGCCCTCGGTCGCCACGCGGGCGAGCTCCTCACCGTCGAGGACGTGGGTGACGAAGTCGAGGAAGGCTCCGGTGTCGTCGGTGACGACCCAGGGTGCGACGCTCGTGTAGCCGGCCGGGGTGGAGCTCTGCTGCTGAGACATGTTCGGTTCCTCTCGGGTTCTTGTCTTGCTGATGTCGGCAACGCTAGGAGCGAAGTAGGACGCTTCTTGTCCTAGATCGAGAGAGAATTTGAAGATGGCCGGACCCACCTCGCGCTTGCTGACCTTGCTCTCGCTGTTGCAGACCTCCCACACCTGGTCGGGCAGCGAGCTCGCCGAGCGGTTGGACGTCACGCACCGCACCGTGCGCCGGGACATCGACAGGTTGCGGGAGATGGGCTACCCCATCGACGCCGACCTCGGTGCCCACGGGGGCTACCGCCTGGTGGCAGGGACCTCGATGCCGCCGCTGCTCCTCGAGGACGACGAGGCCATCGCCGTCGCGCTCGGTCTGCGGACGATCGCCGTCCAGGGGCTGCCGGAGCTGGAGGACGCCGGCCTCCGGGCGCTCACCAAACTGAGCCAGTCCCTTCCGTCCCGGCTGCGGCACCGGGTGCGCACGCTGGGTGCTGCCGCACTGACCCGCAGGCCAGGGCCTGAGACGTCGGTGGATCCCGACATCCTCACGGTGCTCGCCGCGGCCACCGCGAACCGGGAACGCGTGCGCATGGCGTACGAGGACCGCGGCGGCGTGGTCAGCGACCGGCACGTCGAACCCCAGCGCCTGGTCGTCGTGCGTGAGCGGTGGTATCTCGTCGCCTTCGACCTGGACCGCGGCGACTGGCGCCACTTCCGGGCGGATCGGATCTCGGCGCCCCGTGCCACCGGCGCGAGAGCCCGGGTCCTCATGCCGGACGAAGACGTGCTCGCCCATCTTGAGCGGGCCGAGCGCGCGATGGCGCCGACGTTCCGCGCGGACGTGACCCTGCGGCTGTCGTTCGACACAGCCCGGGCACGGTTGCGTGATCATCTCGGCGACGGCGAGATCGCACCAGAGGGCGACGACACCCGGTGGCGGAGCTCGGCCGACACCGTCGAGTGGCTGGCGAGGCGGTTGCTCGCGCTGGACTGCCGCTTCGTGGTGCACGGGCCACCGGAGCTGCGGGAGCACCTCGCCTGGATCCACGAGCGGACCGGTTGAGGTAACTTCAGCGAACCTGCGCCCCCAGCACGGCGATGGAGCCGCGCGATCCTCGAAGGAGCCACGTTGACCATGAGTGCCGCACGGCCCGCTAGCGCCGGCCGGACCTTCCCGCTGGGAGCCGTCCGGCTCGGTCCCGGACCGTTCGCGACCGCCCAGCAGCGGGCGCTGGAGGCGGTGCTCGACCTCGACCTGGACCGGCTTCTCGCCCCGTTCCTCGTCGCGGCGGGACTCGACAGCCGGGCCGAGCCGTACGGCGACTGGGAGAGCGGAGGACTCGACGGCCACATCGGCGGTCACGCCCTGTCCGCGCACGCGAAGCTGTGGGCGGTGACCGGCCTGGACGTGCTGCACGACCGGATGGAGCACCTGCTCGACGTGCTGGAGCGCTGCCAGGACGCGGTGGGCACCGGCTACGTCGGCGGGGTGCCGGACGGGCCGGCCCTGGGCGAGGAGCTTGCCGGCGGCCACATCGACGCCGACCTGTTCGGCCTCAACGGCCGGTGGGTCCCGGTCTACAACCTGCACAAGACGCTCGCGGGCCTCATCGACGCGGCGACCCACGGGCGGTCCGAGCGCGCGCTGACCATGGCGACGCGCTGGGCCGACTGGTGGTTGTCGGTCACAAAATCCCTCACCGACGAGCAGGTCGAGCAGATCCTCACCGCGGAGTTCGGCGGGCTCAACGAGGCGCTCGTGGAGCTGGGCACGCTCACCGGCCGGGAAGACCTCGTCGCCGAGGGGCGGCGGCTGGCGCACCGCAAGCTGCTGGATCCGCTGGCCGACGGGGACGACCCGCTGGACGGGCTCCACGCCAACACCCAGATCCCCAAGGTGCTCGGCTACCAGCGCCTGGCCGACCTGGCGCGGCACAGCAACCCGCACAGCGACCCGGACGGCGACCCCGCCGCCCAGCGGTTCGCCGCGGCGGCCGACGCCTTCTGGTCCTCGGTGGTCGAGCGCCGCACGCTCGCGATCGGCGGGAACAGCGTGCGCGAGCACTTCCACCCGTCGTCGGACTTCACCGAGGTGCTGACGGACCGCGAGGGGCCGGAGACCTGCAACACCCACAACATGCTCGAGCTGGCGCGCCTGCGGCTCGACCGCGGGCACGGCGGCGCCACGGTGGAGTTCGCCGAGCGGGCGCTCTTCAACCATGTGGTCTCGTCCGTCCACCCCGGGCGCGGCGGCTTTGTCTACTTCACGCCGATGCGTCCGGCCCACTACCGGGTGTACTCGCGGCCGCACCTGTCCATGTGGTGCTGTGTCGGCTCGGGTCTCGAAGGTCACACGCGGTACAACGAGCTGATCTACACCCACGACGGGCCCGACCTCCGCGTCGAGCTCTACACGCCGTCGGTCCTCGACTGGTCGGAGGAGGGCCTGCGGGTCGAGCTGTCGACCGAGCTGCCCTTCAGCGACCAGGCCAGGATCGTGGTCACCGCGGAGACGCCCCGGGCGCGCACGCTGCGCCTCCGCGTGCCGTCCTGGGCGGAGCTCGTGGGCCTGAGCCTCGACGGCGAGCCGGTCGACGCCGTCGTCGTCGACGGTTATGCGGTGATCGCGCGGACCTGGAGCGGGACGACGGCGGTCACGATCCGCCTCGCACCCCGGCTCGTCGCGGAGCCACTGCCCGACGGATCCGGCTGGGTCGCCTTCCGCTACGGCCCCGTCGTGCTTGCATCACGCGACGGCGACGCGGACCTCGACGGGCTCGTCGCGGGGCCCGACCGCATGGCGCACGTGGCCCACGGCCGCAAGGTTCCGATGCGGCACAGCGGCATCGTGGCCGCCCACCCGCCGGAGGCAGCCGTGTCAGCCGTGTCTGCCGGATCAGCCGTCGACGAGGGCACCCTGACCTTCGAGCTCGCGGTGCTTCGCGAACGGTCCGGCGAGCTCGTGCCCGCCGTCGTGCGGCTCGAACCCTTCGCGGGCATCCACGACGAGCGCTACAGCATCTACTTCGCGGCCGACGCCGACCCGCACCGTGCCCTGGCCGCGCTCCGGACCCTCGACGCCGCCGACACACGGCCGCCGTCTTCGACAGGGTGACGGCCGGCGAGCAGCAGCCCGAGGTGGACCACGGGTTCGTGGGGGAGTGGACCCGGGCGGGCGGGGCGGACGGGCTGCACTGGCGCAGCACGACAGGGTGGTTCGAGTACCGCCTCCGCTGCCCGGACGGCGCGGCCTCGGTGCGGACGCGTTTCGTCGACCGCGCCGCGACCCGGCGCCGGATCCTCCTCAACGGTCTCGAGGTTGACCCGTCACGGACGCTGACGGCGCCGGCCGACGGCGAGGGACTGGCCGAGCACGAGTACGACCTCACGCAGGCCGTACGCGACGCGGGCGCCCCGGGCGAGACGGTGTTCCGCGTCGAGGCGGTGGACGGCGCGGACAGCGGTGATCTGCTGGTCGTCGAGATGGTCCCGCAGGAGAGCTGAGGTGGGCCCCGGCCCGGGAGAGATGTGAGGATGGCCCGATGCCGGCGCACACCACGCAGTTCTTCGTCGACCTCGAGTCAGCGGTCTGGGACACACAGGTCAGCGGTGACCAGCACGCGCAGCGCGAGCTGCTGTCCGCGGACTTCCTCGGCGTGTACCCCTCCGGGTTCGCGACCAGGGAAGAGCACGTCGAACAGCTCTCGGACGGCCCGATCACCACGTCGTACTCCATCGTGGACGCGCGGCTGATCGAGGTCTCCGAGAGCTCGGTGCTGCTGTGCTATCGCGCCGACCACCAGCCCTCCGGCCGGGACGAGACCGAGACGATGTACATCAGCTCGCTGTGGGTCGAACGTGACGGCCGCTGGTGGAACACGTTCAGCCAGGACGCGCCCGCCGGTCCCTGAGTGCCGGTCCCTGGGCCGCTGCTCAGCGCTTCGTGGCCGCCATCCACTCCCAGACGCTGACGCCGTCGTGGTGCGGATCGTTGCGCGCGACATAGATCCAGGACCAGTGCCCGGGGTAGGTGATCCCGTCCCAGGTGACGTTCTCGTACAGGCTCATGATCGAGCCGCCGATGCGCTCGTGGGCATGGACGGTGTTGGCCTGGGCGTCCAGGGTCGTGTCGTCGGCCGAGTGCACGAGCCACGTCGGCGTCGTCATCGCCGTGAGCTCGTCGTCCGAGATGAAGAAGGTGTCGGAGCCGTCGCGAGCGCCGATGCCGCAGCAGATCGGTACGGAGGTCGCGAACGTCTCGGGGAACTCGGCGACCATCTTCAGCGACATGTACCCACCGTTGGAGCAGCCGACGACGTGGATCCGGCTCGCGTCGATCCGGTGCGCCCGGGCGACCTCCTCGATCGCCTCCAGGACGAGCGGCGCGAAACCGTCGCCGTCGAGCATCCAGGCCGACGTCGCCTGCGGCGCGAGCACGTAGGCACCGCCGAAGAGCGCCTGCGCCTCCGGTGTGGCGAAGCCGAGCGCGCCGCGGTTGGCCCGCAGCTGCGCCTCGTTGTCGTAGTAGTCGTACCCGCCGGTCAGCAGGCCGCCCTCGCCGGCGCCGTGCAGCCAGACGACGAGCGCCGCACCGCGCCGGCCGCTCCGACGCGCAGGGGAGAACAGCCGGTAGTTCAGGCCTGACGCCGTCGCATGGTGGGTGAACGCGTCGACCTCCGGATCGGACACCCGGCCCTGCCGGAACGAGCCGAGCACGACGGCACCACCCGGACCCCGCCCCCGCAGCGCCTCGACCTGCGTGACCGTGTAGTCGAGATCCAGGAGGACGTTGCGGCCGTGCTCACCCAGGTACTGCAGGGTGCCGCCGCCGTCGACCCCCCACCCGTGCTCGAGCTCCAGCGTGATCTCACCGCGACGCGTCCACGTCGCCGCGGTGACCACACGATCCTGCGCGTATGCGACCTCGCCGGTGAGCGGGTTGGTGGCGGTGACGTGCACGGCGAATGTCGACGAGGTGAGCGACGACCGCTCCGCGCGGTGCAGGGCAGGAGAGGCGATGGCGAGCGCCGTCACCTGCTCGCCGCCGTCGAGAACCTCGGCGATCGGTGTCACCACCGCTTCGTGGCGCCCGCTCCCGGCCGTGCGCACGTCGGCGCTCGCGGTCGGTGGGCCCAGCAGTGCCGAGGCACCGACGGTCGCGCCGGAGACGATCAGGGTGCGGCGGGTCATCTCTGTACGCATGGCGGAACTCCTTTGTCCGGGGCCAGGTGGCCGGCTCGCGCGAGCGCATCACCAGCCCTCCGGAGGCTAGTGAGCGGTGTCGACGCACGTCAACGGAGGCGATGCAGGCACGGACTCCTGGGGAACCGGGCCGGCTCGGTGGCCGCTGCGTCAGCCGGCCGACGCACCGAACCAGCGCGCGAGGTGGGCGTCCAGGTCCCGCTGGTCGTCACCGGCCCAGGCGACGTAGCCGTCGGGTCGGAGCAGGAGGCACGGGGCGTCCAGGGCCGCGGTCGGATCCGTGACCTGGTCGACCCGGTCGGACCAGCCGCCGACGGTCAGGCGCTCGGTGCGGTCGAGCAGCAGGCCGCGGCCGCTCCGCAGCAGCTCGTAGAGGCGGCCCTGCTTCACGTCGAGATCGCGCTGACGGCGGCCGACCAGGTCAGGCCCCGGACCCAGGTCGTACCGGAGGTCGATCGCGGTGATCTTCCCGATCAGCCGTCGGTTCACCTCGTCGAGGTCCATCAGCTCGGTGAGCAGCCTCCGTACCGCCCGCGGGCCCGGTTCCGTGGACTGCAGCTCGAGCTGGGCACGCGTGTTGTCGAGCACGTCCTCGGCGACCGGACGGCGCTCCGCCTCGTAGGTGTCCAGCAGGGCTTCGGGCGCCCAGCCGCGAACCCGTGCGGCCAGCTTCCAGCCGAGGTTGAACGCGTCCTGGAGACCGAGGTTGAGCCCCTGCCCGCCGATGGGCGGATGGATGTGCGCGGCGTCGCCGGCCAGCAGAACCCGACCGACCCGGTAGTGCTCGGCCAGCCGGGTCGCGTCCCCGAACCGGGACAGCCAGCGTGGCGAGTGCACGCCGAAGTCGGTCCCGGCGACGGCGCGCAGCCGTTGCCTGAAGTCCTCGAGGGTGGGCGGCTCCGTCCGGTCCGGGCTGACCCCCGCTGCGGGCACGACCACCTGGTAGGCCCCTTCCCCGAAGGGCCTGAGCCAGAACTGCCTGGTGGTAGCGCTGATCTCGGCCACCTTGGCGGCGATCTCCTCCGGCGTCGCCTCGACCTGCAGCTCGCCCATCAGGGTCTCGGTCCGTGCGGGTTCGCCGGGGAAGCCGACGCCGAGCAGCTTGCGCACGGTGCTGCGCGCGCCGTCACAGCCGACGACGTGGCGTGCCCGAAGCCGTTCGCCGCTGGACAGCTCGACGGTCACGCCGTCGTCGTCCTGCACGAGGCCTACCACCGCAGCGCCGTGCCGGACCTGCGCACCCAGGCTGGTCGCGTGCTCCTCGAGCAGACGGACGATCGTCGGCTGCTGGATGCCGAGGAGGAAGGCATGCGCGCTGTCCAGGTCCTCGGGCACCGGCTTGTCGATCGCGGCGAAGAAGCCGGCGGCCGGACGCCGTCGTCCGTGCTCGAGCAGCCGGTCCAGCAGCCCGCGCATCGCGAGCTGTTCGAGGCTGCGGATGTGCAGACCGACGATGCGGACGGACGACGCGGGCTCGGTCTCCTTCTCCAGGACGAGCACGCGCACGCCGTGCAGCCGGAGCTCGGCGGCCAGCAGCGCGCCGGTCGGCCCGCACCCAGCGATGACGACGTCGAACGTGTGAGGCGCTGGGTGGGCGCCGGAGATCAGTGAGGAATGCACAGGTGTTGCCCTTCGGGATGCCCAGCTCGGAGGGCACTCCCGGCGACGCCTATGTCAGTCGCCCGGTCTCACCGCAAGGGGGAGCGCCCAGATCGGTACTGCGTTCATGGGTCTCACCTCCTTCGACGGTGTCGCGGTCCAGCACAACCTACACGTCCCGGCCGCCAGGTCGGAGCTTCCCCGTCGTCGCCCGGGTGGCCGGCGCGTGGTTACGGAGCGATCTTGGGAGGAGGGAGTGCCGGGTGCGCCCCTGCCGCCCCGCTCACGGAGGGGGTGAAATTTGGATGTGGTGCTAGCGTGAAGCGCTCTGTATCCGCCGCGTCATCTGTAAAGGAGTTCTGGCGCCCCGGTGTGACAGCCCGGTGACCCGGGCTGGAGGGGAGCCGCTGTGATGAGTACCTCAGAATCCACAAAGTCCCTGCTGGGCCAGGTCCAGCGCGCCGCTCGCCGCGTCGAACGGGCGGGGCGCGGCCCCGCCGAGCAGCGGGTCGGCGTCGACAAGGTCGTCCTCGGCGTCGCGGGCCTGCTCGCCGTCGCCTTCATCGTCTGGGGCTTCGCGAGCTCCGAGAGCCTGGGCACGGTGGCCGACACCGCCCTCGCCGGGGTGCTGCGGAACTTCGGCTGGCTGTTCGTGATCGCCGCCACCGTCTTCACCATCTTCGTGCTCGTCGTCGCGGGGGGCCGGTTCGGCAAGATCACCCTGGGTCAGGACGGCGAGAAGCCGCAGTACAAGACCTCCTCCTGGATCGCGATGATGTTCGCGACCGGGATGGGCATCGGCCTCATGTTCTACGGCGTCGGCGAGCCGCTGTACTTCTACATGGCTCCGCCGCCCGGCACCGTCGAGGGTTCCACCCCGGAGGCCGCGGCCACCGCCATGGGCACCACGCTGTTCCACTGGACGCTGTACCCGTGGGCCATGTACGCGATCGTCGGCCTCGGCATGGCCTACGGCACCTACCGCCTGGGCCGCGCCCAGCTCTTCAGCTCGATGTTCACGTCGCTGTTCGGGCACAAGGCCGTCAACGGGATCGGCGGCCGGGTCATCAACATCCTCGCGATCCTCGCGACGCTGTTCGGCTCCGCCTGCTCCCTGGGCCTCGGCGCCCTGCAGATCGGCGGCGGGCTGCAGCACTCCGGCTTCCTCGGCACCGTCGGCACCGCCGGGCTCGTGGTCATCATCGCGATCCTGACCGCGCTGTTCGTCGTCTCGGCCGTCTCCGGCATCGAGCGCGGCATCCAGTGGCTGTCCAACGCCAACATGTGGCTCGCGCTGGTGCTCGCGATCATCGTCTTCATCGGTGGCCCGACGCTCTTCATCCTGAACGTGCTGCCCGCGTCGCTCGGCGCGTTCGTCGGCAACCTGCCCGAGATGGCCTCGCGTACCGCGGCCTCCGGCGACCAGTCCCTGTCCGACTGGATGGGCACCTGGACGATCTTCTACTGGGCCTGGTGGGTGTCCTGGACACCGTTCGTCGGCCCGTTCATCGCGCGCATCTCGCGCGGCCGCACCGTGCGCCAGTTCGTCGTCGGCGTGCTGCTCGTGCCCTCCATCGTCTCCACCCTGTGGTTCGCGATCTTCGGCGGCGGCGCCATCGGCCTCCAGGAGCGGGCCGAGCAGGCAGGGAACGCCGGCTCGGCGCTCGCGGCCATCGGCGAGGCGGGGGCAGACATCAACTTCGACCTCATCCTGTTCCAGACGCTCGGCGCCCTGCCGGTGCCCGGCTGGGTGGGGCTGGCCCTGATGGGCCTGGCGGTGGTGCTCGTCGCCATCTTCTTCGTCACCGGTGCCGACTCCGCGTCGATCATCATGGGCGGACTGTCCGAGAACGGCGCCGAGCACCCCAGCCGCAGGTCAGTGGTGTTCTGGGGGGTGAGCACCGGTGCGGTGGCCGCCGCGATGCTGCTTGCGGGCGGCAACGACCCGGCCAGCGCCCTGAACGGGCTGAAGAACATCACCATCGTCTCGGCGCTGCCGTTCGTCGTGGTGATGCTCGTGCTCTGCGTCGCCCTGTGGAAGGACCTCTCGCGCGACCCGCTGGTCCTCAAGCAGGAGCTGGCGGTCCAGGTGCTGGCCGAGACCGTCGACACCGGCGTCGAGAAGCACGACGGCGAGCCGTTCGAGCTCGCCACCTCCGCGTCACCGGCCGAGGCGGACCCGGACGACACCCCGGTCACCCCGGAGAACGGCGTGCCGGCCGTGACCGGCGGCGGCGTGCAGGCCGAGCAGTAACCGGATAATCCGTTGCCGGGCCACGGCCCGGCAACGGACGGTGTACCCATGACCGACCCCTCCCGCCTGCTCCAGGCGTACGACGAGCAGCTCCGTACCGACGCCGAGACGCCCAGCGCCATCTCGGTGACCCTTCTCGGACCGCTCCGTCTCGTGACCTTCCTCGGCGGACGTGGCTTCGTCACGTACCGCGACCTCGGCGGGGCCGACGAGCCCGAGGTGCGCAAGCTCGTCGCCGACGCCATCGCCCACTTCCGCGCCGACGGCGGCATCACGAAGGTCGAGTGGAAGACCCGCGGCCACGACCACGCCCCGGGCCTGCACGACGCGCTGGTCGAGCACGGCTTCGTCCCGGAGGACCCGGAGTCGATCATGATCGGCGAGGCGGCCGCGCTCGCGGCGGACGTCCCGCTGCCCGACGGCGTCACCCTGCGCCAGATCACCGAGGAGTCCGACGTCCGCGCGATGTGCGCCATGCAGGACGAGGTGTTCGGCGCCCCGGTGTCCGACAAGACGGCGAACGCGATCCTGCGCAGGCAGGCGCTGGGCGACGGCATGGAGCTGTGGGTCGCGGAGGCCGAGGGGCGGATCGTCACGGCGGGCCGCCTGGAGCCGGTGGCGGACACCGAGTTCGCGGGGATCTGGGGCGGCAGCACCCGGCCCGAGTGGCGTGGACGCGGCATCTACCGCGCGCTGACCGCGGCCCGCGCCCGCTCGGCCCTCGCACTGGGCAAGACCCTGATCCACAGCGACTCGACCGAGTACTCGCGCCCGATCCTCGAGCGCTACGGCTTCGTCAAGGTCTCGACGACGACGCCGTACGTCTGGGAGCGCTGAGCGTCACCCCGGCCGCCGTCGGCCCATGATGTTCGCCGGCTCGGTGACGCCCGCGTACCGGAACCCGGGAACCAGGTCGACGAACCCGAGCCGGCCGTAGAGCACCTTGGCGCGGTCGGCGGGGTCGGCGGTCGTGGACAGCAGGGTGTGCCGGTGGGGGAGCCGGTCGAGCAGCCCGGTCAGCAGGGCCGTGCCGTGGCCTCGGCCCTGGTGCTCCGGCAGGATCTCCAGCTCGTTGAGCTCGAACGCGTCCTCGGTCCAGGCCGCGTGGCCGGCCCGCTCCAGCGCCGGGCCCACCTGCTGCGGCCACCAGTGCTCGGGCTGGTAGTCGAACCCGTACACGAACCCCACGAGGTCGGCGCCCTCGAACGCCCCCAGGGTCAGCGCCCCGTCGTACAGCGGGAGGTACGCGAGCCGGGTGTCCCGGAAGTGGTCACGGCGTTCGTCGGAGTAGCCGAACGCCCGCTGGAAGATGCCGGCGATCTCGTCCGCGCGTCGCAGCACCTCCGAGGTCTCCAGCGTGCGGATCGTCATGTCGGCACGCTAACGCCGGCCGGCGGCGTCGTCGCGGGGGAGTGCGGGGCTCACCGCCCGATTCGCCCGCTCGCGCCGGAACCTGACCGACACGGCACGCGTTGGACAGCCCGAGTTGGACAAGCGTCCTAGACTCGGACGTGCAGGGATTCTTACGAGGCGGAGTGTGTGTCGTGGTTCAAGGCAAGGTCATCAGGTTCGACGAGGTTCGCGGCTACGGGTTCGTTGCGCCGGACACGGGCGGCGACGACGTGTTCATCCACGTCAACGATCTCGAGTTCGACAAGCGCCACCTCGCGGTCGGCGCAGTGGTGGAGTTCGCGGTGGAGGACGGTGACCGGGGCCTGAAGGCCTCGACCGTCACCCTGGTCGCGCCCGCCCCGGCGCTCGCGACGTCCGCCGTCCCGGCGGTCGCGCACGCCGCGCCCGTCCCGGCGTTCCTCCCGCCGCTGCCCGACGTCGCCTCCCGGGCCGACGGCGAGGCGCCGTCCGAGCGAGAGCTCGCCGTGGAGGTCACCGAAGTTCTCCTCGCGGGGGTGCCGACCCTCACTGCCGAGCAGGTCCTCGCCACCCGGGGTGCCTTCGTCGCGGTCGCGCGCTCGCACGGCTGGATCTGATTCCGCTTCGGGGTGTTACCGCCCTGTTTCCGTCTCTGATGCGCGGAGACGGTACCGCTACGGGGCGATATCAGGTCGGTAACGATCAAGTCCGGTGAACGGTGAAGTAGGGCAAACCCTCCCATCGCGTGAGTAGCGTGAGCGGAAACCATGACGGTGACGGACGTCTCACCCCGGCGCGCGCTGCGGCGCGCCGCCAGGAGGTCCTTTCGCCGGCATCCCCTTGAGGAGGAACATTGAAGATCAGGCGACTGAGCGCCGCTGTGGCGGTGACCGCCACGAGCGCGTTGCTGTTCTCCGCGTGCACCAGCCCGGCGGGCAGCAACGACCCGGCGGAGGGGGAGAGCACTGCGACCTCGGCTGCGGCCGAAGGCACGTGCAAGGCCGACCTCGGCGAGGTCACCACCGCTGACGGCGAGATCAAGGTGTCGAACGAGGACGAGTTCCTCGGCTACAACTCGAACACCCCTGAGACCTACTCGACGTACAACAATGCGGTCACCGAGCGACTGTTCAGTGGCTTCTGGTACTGGGGGACCGACGGCTCGGTCTGCACCGACGAGTCCTACGGCACCTACGAGGCGCTGTCCGAGGACCCGCTGCAGGTCGAGTACACCCTCAACGACGAAGCGGCATGGTCGGACGGTACGCCGGTCACCTACGCGGACTACCTGCTTGACTGGGCGACCCAGGCGATCACGGAGGACGGCAAGGTCACCGACGACGCTTCCGAGACTCCGCTGTTCAACCACATCTCGGGTCTTACCCTGGGTGACTACGTGCCGGAGGGCCCGCAGGCGGAGGCGGCCGACGCCAAGGTGTTCACGTACGACTACGAGCGTGTCAACGCCGACTGGCGGATCCTGGTCAACTCGCCGTTCCCGGCGCACATCGTCGCCGAGCAGGCCGGTGTCTCCACCGAGGAGCTCGTGACGGCCATCCAGGACCTCGACCTGGACGTCCTGAAGAAGGCCGCGGAGTTCTGGAACAAGGGCTGGCTGTCGCAGCCCGGAGAGGTCCCGGACCCGGCCCTCACGCCTGTCACCGGTCCGTACAACTTCAAGGCCGACGGCTGGGAGGCCGGCCAGTACATCACCCTCGAGGCGAACGACAAGTACTGGGGCACGCCCCCCGCGACCAAGGAGCTGACGTTCCGCGTCGTCGGCGCCGACGCTCAGCTCCAGGCGCTGGCCAACGGCGACCTCGACGCGATCAACCCGAACGGCCCGACCGTCGACACGGTCACGCAGCTCGAGCAGCTCGGTGACGCTGTCACGGTGCAGACCGGTCAGACCCTGACGTGGGAGCACCTCGACTTCAACTTCGGCTCCGGCATCTTCTCCGACAGCCTGGAGGCCCGCGAGGCGTTCGCGCACTGCGTGCCCCGGCAGAAGATCGTGGACGACCTGATCAAGCCGATCGACCCCGAGGCCGTCGTCATGAACGCCCGCGAGGTCTTCCCCTTCCAGCCCGAGTACGAGGACACCGTTGCCGGGTCCTACGACGGCCGGTACGACGAGGTCGACCTGGACGCCGCCAAGGAGAAGTTCGAGGCCGCCGGCCTCGAGGAGGGTACGAAGGTCCGGATCGGCTACGCCGCGCCGAACCCGCGCCGTGCCGCCGAGGTCGAGGCCATCAAGTCCTCGTGCGACCAGGTGGGCTTCGACGTGGTGGACAACGCCGCGGAGGACTTCTTCGACAAGGACCTGCCGAACGGTGACTACGAGGTCGCGCTCTTCGCGTGGCAGGGCTCCGGCCAGATCACCTCGGGCGAGAACATCTACTCGTCCACCGGTCAGCAGAACTACGGCAAGTACTCCGACGAGACCGTCGACGAGGCGTGGAAGACGCTCTCCTCGACGACGGACGAGGCGGTGCACGCCGAGCAGCGGGTGATCATCGAGAAGCAACTCTGGGACACCCTGTACGGTATCCCGCTGTTCGCCCACCCGGGCCTCGTCGCCAGCAGCTCCAGCGTGGAGAACGTGCGCGCCACCGCCGCCCAGGGCGGCATCGTGTGGAACGCCGAGCAGTGGTCCCGCGCCTCCTGACGCGAGCCTGACGCAAGACCTGCGGGGAAGGGAGCGTCTGTTCCCTTCCCCGCAGGGCTGTCTGCCACCATTCAGGATTATTTCCACCCCTGACCTGGGGCAATGACGGCAGTTTTCATCCGGTGTCCTATAGTGACACGCTGATCGCTTTCCCCAGCAGACGCCGTGCTGCGTCCGCCTCGAAGGGCCAACCCGTGCTCAAGTTCATCCTCCGACGCATCGGCGTCTCGGCGCTCGTCCTGCTCGGCGCCTCAATGCTCATGTTCTTCCTGACCATCAACTCGGGCGACCCGCTCAAGGACCTGCGCGAGTCGAACGCGCCGAACAAGCAGCAGCTCATCGAACAGCGGGAGGCCCTGCTCCGGCTCGACGACTCGCCGTGGGAGCGCTACTGGGACTGGCTCAGGGGCGTCGGGGGCTGCTTCACCGGGAACTGTGACCTCGGCGTCACCATCAACGGCGTCGACGTCGTGACCCTGACGCAGCAGGCGGCGTCCTCGACGCTGCGGCTCGTCACCCTGGCCACGCTGCTCGCCATAGTCGTCGGTGTAGCGCTCGGTATCCTCACCGCGATCCGCCAGTACTCCGGCTTCGACTACACGGTGACGTTCAGCGCGTTCCTCTTCTTCTCGCTGCCGGTGTTCTGGGCCGCCACCCTGCTCAAGGAGTACGCGGCCATCCAGTACAACAACTGGATAGTCGTGGGTCAGTACGCGCCGTGGACCATAGTGATCGCCGCGATCGTGGCGGCGTTCCTGCTCCAGGCGGTGCTCGGTGGGACCAGGAAGCGCCGGCTGGTCACCGCGGCGACGGTGTTCGCATTCGTCACCGTCCTGCTCTTCGTGTTCAACGCGCTCGACTGGTGGCGCAACCCGATGTTCGGGATCGGTGGTGTGCTGCTGGTCTCGGCAGCCGCGGGTGTGCTCGTCACGGCGCTGGTCGCCGGGCTCCGCAACCGGCGGGCGCTCTACGCGGCGCTCACGACCGCCGTCGTCGGCGTGATCGCCTACTGGTTCACGGCACCGCTGCTGATCGGCAACCCGAGCTGGCCGCTGATCGCCGGCCTGTTCGTGGTCACCCTCGTGGTCTCCGCCGTGATCGGCGCCGCCTGGGGCGGTTACGCCCGCAAGCAGGCGATGCTGGTCACCGGCATCACGGGCACCATCACCAGCATCATGGTCGTGGCGGACATCCTCATCGCGCACTGGGCCAGCTTCCTGAGCATCAAGTCGCGTCCGATCTCGACCATCGGGTCGCAGACACCGAACTTCACCGGCGAGTTCTGGGAGCAGACGCTCGACGTGGGCACGCAGATCCTCCTGCCGACCATCCTGCTCACCCTGGTCTCCGTGGCCACGCACTCCCGCTACACGCGGTCCTCGATGCTGGAGACCCTGAACCAGGACTACGTGCGCACCGCGCGGTCGAAGGGCCTCTCCGAGCGCGAGGTCATCGTCAAGCACGCCTTCCGCAACGCGCTGATCCCGATCACGACGATCGTGGCGTTCGACTTCGCCGCCCTCATCGGGGGCGCGGTCATCACGGAGCAGGTGTTCGGCTGGAAGGGCATGGGTGCGTTGTTCCAGGACGGCCTGAACGCGGTGGACCCTGCCCCGGTCATGGCCTTCTTCCTCGTCACGGGTATCGCGGCCGTGCTGATGAACCTGGTGGCAGACATCGCGTACGCGGCCCTCGACCCCCGAATCCGGCGCTGAGCGCGGGCGACGGCAGGAGACACAGACATGAGTGACATCAGGAACAGCACGCCCGGCGGCGAGGACTACGAGCCCCAGATCTCGGCCACCGGCACCGACGCGATCGGCCTCGCGGCCGGCGGCTCGGCCGCCCCGCTGCCCGGCGAGGACAAGTCCTACAGCCAGGGCCAGCTCGTGGCGCGCCGGTTCTTCCGGCACAAGGCCGCGCTCACCTCGATGATCGTGCTCGGCATCGTCATCGTCGTGTCGTTCACCTCCATCGGCATCGGGCCCATCCCGGGCTGGTGGCCCAAGGACTACACGCTCCAGTACGACAAGATCGGCGACGGCGCCCCCACGTGGGCGTACCCGTTCGGCCAGGACACGGGCGGCAAGGACTACTTCGCCCTGGTCATGCGCGGCACGCAGTTCTCGCTGATCATCGCGTTCGCCGTCGGCATCGTCTCGACGGTCGTCGGCACGCTGATCGGCGCGCTGGCCGGCTTCTACCGCGGCTGGCTCGAGTCGGTGCTGATGCGGATGACCGACGTCTTCATCGTCATCCCGCTGCTCGCCGTCGCGGCCGTGCTCGGCAAGACGGCCGGCGGGTCCGGCATCCTTGGCCTCGCCCTCGTGCTCGGCCTGGTCACCTGGACCGGTCTGGCCCGCCTGGTGCGCGGCGAGGTGCTCTCCCTGCGGGAACGTGACTTCGTGTTCGCCGCGCGGGCCGTCGGCACGAACTCGTGGCGCATCATCACGCGGCACGTGCTGCCCAACGCCGTCGGCGTCATCATCGTGTCCGCGACGCTCTCGATCTCCAGCGCGATCCTGCTGGAGACGTCGCTGAGCTTCCTCGGGTTCGGCGTGCAGCCGCCCGACACGTCTCTCGGCACCCTCATCAACGAGTACGACTCCGCCTTCGCGACCCGGCCCTGGCTGTTCTGGTGGCCCGGCCTGATGATCCTGACCATCGCCCTGTGCGTGAACTTCATCGGCGACGGCCTGCGTGACGCGTTCGACCCCCGCCAGAACCGGACCAAGGACTGAGCATGACCACTCTCGACATCAGCTCTCCCGGTCCCGTCGCGGCGGCCGGCGACGCCGTCCTCTCCTTCGAGGGCCTGGGCGTCACGTTCAAGACGGAGTTCGGCGACGTACACGCGGTCAAGGGGATCGACCTCGAGGTGCGCCCCGGCGAGGTCGTGGCGCTCGTGGGCGAGTCCGGCTCGGGCAAGTCCGTCACCTCCATGACGGCGCTGGGTCTGCTGCCCCGCAACGCACGGGTCACCGGAACCATCCGCGTGGGCGACAAGGTGGTGGGCGGCCTCGACGGCCGGGGTCTGCGCAACATGCGCGGCAACGACGTGGCCATGGTCTTCCAGGAGCCCATGACCGCGCTCAACCCCGTGCTCACCATCGGCGACCAGCTCACCGAGGGCCTCCAGCTGCACGGCATCGCCTTCGGCAAGCAGGCCACGGCGCGTGCCGCGGAGCTGCTCGCCATGGTCGGCATCCCCGAGCCGGAGCGCCGGCTGAAGCAGTACCCGCACGAGCTCTCCGGCGGTCAGCGTCAGCGCGTGGTCATCGCCATGGCCATCGCGTGCGACCCCAAGGTGATCATCGCCGACGAGCCCACCACGGCCCTCGACGTGACCGTCCAGGCCGACATCCTCGACCTGCTCCGCTCGCTCAAGGACAAGCTGGACACCGGCATCCTGCTGATCACCCACAACATGGGTGTCGTGGCGGACATGGCCGACCGCGTCGCCGTCATGCTCAAGGGTGACCTCGTGGAGACGGGCACCGCCGACCAGGTGCTCAACCACCCGCGCCACGAGTACACGAAGCGCCTGCTGGCCGCCGTGCCCCACCTGGGGTCCGGACCGGGCCAGTTCGGTGACGTCGCCCCTGTGGTCGCGGCTCCGGAGGACCTGCCGGCGCTCGACCTGGGCAACCTGGTCATCGAGTACCGCCGGCTGGGCAAGCCAACGTTCCGGGCGGTCGACGACGTGTCGCTGTCCGTGGCGCAGGGCGAGATCGTGGGGCTGGTGGGCGAGTCGGGCTCCGGCAAGTCCACCATCGCCAAGTGCGCGCTCGGGCTGATCCCCGCCGCGTCCGGTTCGGTCTCGATCCTCGGCAGCGACTTCACGCGGACGCGGGGCAAGGACCTCAAGGCCCTGCGCCGGCGCATCGGTGTCGTGTTCCAGGACCCGGCGTCGTCCCTGAACCCGCGCCTGCCGATCGGCGACGTGATCGCGGAGCCGCTGGTCGTGCACAAGGAGGGTGACGACAAGTCGCGGCGGCGCCGCGTGCTGGAGCTGCTCGACGCCGTCGAGCTGCCCCGCAGCGTCTACAACCGCTACCCGCACGAGCTCTCCGGCGGCCAGCGCCAGCGCGTGAGCATCGCCCGCGCGCTCACGCTCGACCCCGAGCTGCTGGTCGCGGACGAGCCGACGTCGGCCCTCGACGTCTCCGTGCAGGCCAACGTGCTGAAGATGTTCACGGCACTGCAGGAGCGCTACAAGTTCGCCTGCCTCTTCGTGAGCCACGACCTCGCCGTGATCGACCTGCTCGCCCACCGTGTCGTGGTCCTGCAGAACGGCCGGATCGTGGAGCAGGGCCCGCGCGAGGAGGTGCTGCACCACCCCCGCGAGGAGTACACGCAGCGCCTGATCGCGGCGGCCCCCGTGCCGGAGCCGCTGGAGCAGCGCCGGCGCCGCGAGGCCAGGCACGCTCTGCTGGCCAAGCTCGGCGAGGACGTCGCGGAGCTGAAGGTGGACGACGACTACGAGCGTCCCGTGCCGAGGCAGGACGAGGGCGGGAACCCCTCGGGTTACGTCGGCTTCATCGGTGACGGCGGCAGCAGCAACTGACCCGTCAGGGCCTCATGCACGTGTCAGACCCGCAGTTCACTCCGGTGACCTGTGGGTCTGACACGTGAGGGAAGTTCTGACAGGTCGCTCTACTCGGCCGCGTCCACCGTGATGCGGACCTCGCCCGGAGCGAGCCGGGTCTCGGCACCCACCCAGGCGGCCTCCTCGCGGAGCCACACCCGGTCGGCCACGTGCACCTCGACGGCCCGCGTGGCATGGGCCGTAGCGACGGCCCACTGGCCGGTCGCCCAGCCGCCGCGCTGGGGGTCGTCCGGGGTGAGCGGCGTCGCGTCGACGGTCACCGTGGACGACGCCGGGTCCTGGCGGTTCGGGTCCGCGGCTCCGGTCGCGGGAGCGAGCCCCAGGTCACGGCCCAGGCGCCCCACGACCACGTCGCGGGCGGCGTCGGGCGCGATCTGCTCGCTGTCGGCGACGGGGCCCAGCTCGCACGACAGGGCCTCGGGGGAGTTGCCGGTGAGGGCCGACGCCCAGGCGCGCGACCGCGTCTCGTGCTGTGCGTACGCGTCCGGGTACGCCGAGCGCTGCACCTCCTGCGCGGCCTCCGTCACCGCCATGTCCTTGTACCCGTCGACCTCCACCAGCACGTCGTAGAACGCGTTGGTCGAGTACACGGGGTCCATGATCTCCTCGACGGTGCCCCACTGCTGCGAGGGGCGCTGCTGGAAGAGGCCGATCGAGTCGCGGTCGCCGTAGTCGATGTTGATGAGCTTCGACTCCTGGAGCGCGGTGGCCAGCCCGATCGTCGCCGCCCGCGCGGGCAGGCCACGGGCGACGGACGTGCCGGCGACGAGCGCGGCGTTGTCCGCCTGGTCGGGCGAGAGGTACCAGTCCGAGCCGTTCAGCCGGGCGGAGCACCGTTCGGTGACCGGACCGGCGCCGGTCAGGCTGTTCAGCCCCACGACGACGCCGACCGTCGCGACGGCGCACACCGACCCGACGGCCAGCACGTACTTGAGGGCGCGTCTCAGCGGCCGGTGCGACCGCGGACCGTGTACGGGCGGCGGGGCCGGCGGACCGGCCTCGGCCAGGAGTGCCATGCGTGCTCCCTGTTGTCCGTGCTGGTCAGTTGGCGTGCAGCGCCTCGTTGAGCTCGATCCCGACACCGGTCCGGTCGAGCACCTCGACGGCGCCGTTCGTGGAGTTCCGCCGGAACAGGAGGTTGCTGCGGCCTGCGAGGTCACGCGCCTTGACCGCGGCGGTGCCGTCACCGGTCGGGTCGACGGCCGCGCCCAGCACGGTGACCTTGCTCCCGGCGGTGAGGTACAGGCCCGCCTCGACCACGCAGTCGTCGCCGAGCGGGATACCGAGGCCCGCGTTGGCGCCGAGGAGGCACCGCTCGCCGAGCGAGACGACCTCCTTGCCCCCGCCGGACAGGGTGCCCATGATCGAGGCCCCACCGCCGACGTCGGACCCGTCCCCGACGGTGACACCGGCCGAGATACGGCCCTCGACCATCGACGAGCCGAGGGTGCCGGCGTTGTAGTTCACGAAGCCCTCGTGCATCACGGTGGTGCCGGGGGCGAGGTGCGCGCCCAGGCGGACCCGGTCGGCGTCGGCGATGCGTACGCCCGACGGGACCAGGTAGTCGACCATGCGCGGGAACTTGTCGACGCCGAACACCGTGACGTGGCCGCGGCCACGCAGCCGCAGCCGGGTCTCCTCGAAGCCCTCGACGGCGCACGGGCCGGCGCTGGTCCAGACGACGTTCGTCAGCACGCCGAAGATCCCGTCCAGGTTGAGCCCGTGCGGGCGCACGAGGCGGGCCGAGAGCAGGTGGAGCCGCAGGTAGGCGTCGGAGGCGTCCTTGGGCGGGTCCGCGAGGTCGATCTGCGTGGTCACGACCTCGAGCCGCACGCGACGTGTCTCGTCCGTGCCGGCGAGCCCCGTGAGGGCCTCGGGCGCGGTGGCGCCGGCGGGTGCCTCGCCGAGGGCGGGCTCCGGGTACCAGGTGTCGAGGGTGGTGCCGTCGTCGGCGATCGTGGCAAGGCCGAAGCCCCATGCGGTCGTCATGGCTCCAGCCTAACGGCCGCGACCAGCACATAGTGTTGCCCTGTGGACACCGCGATCGACCCTGCCCTGCTCGACCCGACCGGTGAGGAGTCCGACCTCGTCGCCCTCACCAGGGCCATCTGCGACATCCCGTCCGTCAGCGGGGACGAGAAGGCCCTCGCGGACGCGATAGAGGTCCTGCTGCGCGGCTGCGCGCACCTCGAGGTGCTGCGTGACGGCGATGCCCTGGTCGCCCGGACGAACCTGGGCCGGGACCGGCGCGTCGTCGTGGCCGGGCACATCGACACCGTGCCGATCGCGGACAACCTGCCCACGCGCCTCGTGGGTGCGGGGGACGACGCCGTGCTCTGGGGCCGGGGGACCGTCGACATGCTGGGCGGGGTGGCCGTTGCGCTCGCGCTGGCCGTCGAGCTGGGGGCGCCGGGCAGCGCCCCCGCGCACGACCTGACCTGGATCTTCTACGACCACGAGGAGGTCGACTCGGCGCTGAACGGCCTGGGCCGCCTCGCGCGCAACCACCCGGAGCTGCTGGACGGCGATTTCGCGATCCTGGGCGAACCCTCGAACGCCGGGATCGAGGGCGGCTGCAACGGCACGATGCGCGTCGAGCTGCGCACCCGTGGTGTCGCGGCGCACTCGGCGCGCGCCTGGACCGGTGCGAACGCGATCCACGCGGTGGCCCCGGCACTCGCCCGGCTCGCCGCCTACGAGCCGCGTGAGGTGGAGGTCGACGGCCTCGTCTACCGCGAGGGCCTCAACGCGGTGCGGATCGAGGGCGGCATCGCGGGCAACGTGATCCCCGACGCGTGCGTGGTCGAGGTGAACTACCGCTTCGCGCCGTCGCGTTCCGTCGAGGAGGCGGAGGCCCACCTGCGGGAGGTGTTCGAGGGCTTCGACGTGGTCGTGACCGACGCGGCCGGCGGCGCCCGGCCGGGCCTCGACGACCCGCTGGCCGCCGAGTTCGTGCGGTCGGTGCTCGCCACGACCGGCGGTGTGCCGGCGCCGAAGTACGGATGGACCGACGTCGCCAGGTTCTCCGAGCTGGGCGTGCCGGCGGTCAACTTCGGCCCCGGCGACCCCCTGCTCGCACACAAGGACGACGAGCACCTTCCGGTGGCGCAGCTCGCTCAGTGCCGCGACGCGCTGCGAGCCTGGCTGCTCGGCGGATAGTTTGGGCGCATGAGCGACGACGGCATTCCACAGTCCGGCCGCGGTTACCGCCGCGGCCCGGTACTGCTCCGCGGGAACCAGATCCCGCAGACCACCACCGACCAGCGGCTCCTGGCCTCCGACCAGGGCAGCGACTGGCTGCACGGTGACCCGTGGCGCGTGATGCGCATCCAGAGCGAGTTCGTCGAGGGCTTCGGCGCGCTCGCGGAGCTCGGCCCCGCGGTGTCGGTGTTCGGCTCGGCGCGCACCAAGCCGGGGCACGAGGACTACCTCGCCGGGGAGACCGTCGGCAGGCTGCTCGTGGAGGCTGGGTACGCCGTCATCACGGGTGGTGGACCCGGTGTGATGGAGGCCGCGAACAAGGGCGCCGCCGAGGCGGGTGGCACCTCCGTCGGTCTCGGTATCGAGCTGCCCTTCGAACAGGGCGTCAACGAGTTCGTGAATCTCGGCATCAACTTCCGGTACTTCTTCGCGCGAAAGACGATGTTCCTGAAGTACGCACAGGGATTCATCGTGATGCCAGGGGGATTCGGCACCTTCGACGAGCTGTTCGAGGCGGTCACCCTTGTTCAGACGCACAAGGTGACGCAGTTCCCGCTCGTCCTGGTCGGCAAGGAGTACTGGGGCGGGCTACTGGAATGGATCCGGTCCACGGCGCTGACGCACGGCACCATCAGCGAGGCCGACCTCGACATCATGTACCTCACGGACGACCCCGCCGAGGCGGTGGACCACGTCGTCGAGCGGGTGCACCAGATCGAGGCGGAGCAGGCCGCGCTGCAGGCGGCCGCGGTCGCGGAACGCGCCACCGAGGAGGCAGCGCTCGAAGGCCCCGGCCTGCCGAGCACCGTTGGCGGCGCATAGGTGGACGGTCCGGACGCCCTCGCCGAGCCGGTTCCGCGCGGGTCCGCGCCGCTCGTGCTGCGCGGACGCGAGGTGGGGCGCGACGGGCGCGCCGTGCGTCCCGTCGTGATGGCGGTGCTGAACCGCACCACCGACTCGTTCTACGCCCCGGCCCGGCTGCCCGACGACGCCGCCGCGCTGGCCGCGGCCGAGCGTGCGTACGAGGACGGCGCGGAGCTGCTCGACGTCGGTGGTGTCCGGGCCGGCCACGGGCCGCCGGTCGACGAGGCAGAGGAGATCCGCCGCGTCGTCCCGTTCGTTGCCGCGGTCCGGCGCGCCGTGCCCGACCTGCTGGTCTCCGTCGACACCTGGCGCGCCGGCGTGGCCCGCGCGGCGATCGACGTCGGCGCTGACCTGATCAACGACACCTGGGCCGGGCACGATCCGGCCCTGGTCGAGGTGGCGGGGGCCGCCGGTGTCGGCGTCGTCTGCTCCCACACGGGCGGGGCCACCCCGCGCACGGACCCGTACCGCGTGGAGTACCACCCGCCGGCCGGCGTGGACGCCGACGGGCGGGACGGCCTGCTGGCCGACGTCGTGTCCACCCTCCGGGCCGCCGCGGAGCGCGCGGTGGCGTGCGGGGTCCCGCGCGAGTCGGTGCTCGTCGACCCGACCCACGACTTCGGCAAGAACACCTGGCACTCCCTGCACCTCCTGCGCCGCACCGGCGTGCTGGCGGGGCTCGGGTTCCCGCTGCTGATGGCGCTCTCCCGCAAGGACTTCGTGGGGGAGACGCTCGACCTCCCGCCCGAGGAACGTCTGGAGGGGACCCTGGGCGCCACGGCGGTCGCTGCGTGGCTCGGTGCCCGTGTCTTCCGCGCCCACGACGTGGTCGCCACACGACGGGTTCTCGACCTCGTCGCCGCGGTCCGGGACGAGGCGCCACCGGCCGTCGCGCTGCGCGGACTCGCGTGAACCGACCCTGATCGGACCCCGGTCCGACCCCGGTCCGACGCGGGCCGACGAATTGGCGGGTGGAAAGTAAGGGGCGCCAATTGAACTAGAATGGCTCTGTGCCCTCGGCGTTCGCCGGGAACATGAATGCTGCTACACACCGGACAACGGAATGGGAGAGCCACACATGGCTGCGATGAAGCCGCGAACGGGTGACGGACCGCTCGAGGTCACCAAGGAGGGGCGCGGCATCGTCATGCGTGTGCCGCTCGAGGGCGGCGGTCGGCTCGTCGTCGAGCTCAACGCGACCGAGGCAAGCGAGCTCGGCGACGCTCTCCAGACCGTCGTCACGCCCACCGCCTGATCATTCGCCTGGCCGTCCGCCGTGGAAACCGGCCTCCCGGCGGGTCAGCGACGGACGGCCAGCAGCAAGCCGTCTCCGCTCGGCAGCATGGCAGGCAGCACCCGCTCGTCGTTGCGCAGGGTCCGGCCCACCTCGCGCACCACTGTGGTGAGCTCGTCGCGACGGGCAGGATCCGCCACCCGGTCCCGCAGCAGCGCACCGTCGATCGCGAGCACCCCGCCCGGGCGGAGCAGCCGCAGGGCCTCGTCGACGTACTCGGGGTAGGCGAGCGGGTCGCTCGCCACGAGCACGAGGTCGTAGGCGCCGTCCGCCAGACGGGGCAGCACGTCGCCGGGCCGGCCGGGGATGATCCGCGTGCGCTGGGGCGCGACGCCGTCCTCCGCGAACGCCATCCGCGCAGCCCGCTGGTGCTCCACCTCACGGTCGATGGTCGTGAGCTGGCCGTCGTGCGGCATACCCCTGAGCAGCCAGAGCGCCGCCACACCGGCACCGGTACCCACCTCCACCACAGCGTGCGCCTTCGTCGCGGCGGCGAGCACCCGGAGCACCGCGCCGACACCGGGGAGCACGGCCGGGCAGCCCAGCTCGGAGGCGCGTTCGCGGGCGCGCAGGAGCACCTCGTCCTCGGGGACGAAGGTCTCGCTGTAGACCCATGCCGCGACCTTGCCGTGGCCTGAGGGCTCCGCTGTGCTGATGGCTTCCTCCGCTGGAGTCGGACAGTTGTGTACATCACGTGCGGCGTCAGGGTACAGCCCGTGGGAACGCCTGGGCTTTGACGTACGTTGAGAGGACGATGACTTCTGTGAGCACTCGCCCAGCGGACCTGAGCGCGTCGGTACCCTCCGGGGCCGGCGCCGTCGACATGCCATGGCAGCCGCCTACCTGGGAAGAGATAGTTCGCGAGCACTCCGCACGCGTCTATCGGCTCGCGTACCGGCTGACCGGCAACAAGCAGGACGCCGAGGACCTGACGCAGGAGACCTTCATCCGGGTGTTCCGCTCGCTGTCCAGCTACACGCCGGGCACGTTCGAGGGCTGGCTGCACCGCATCACCACCAACCTGTTCCTCGACGGCGCGCGTCGCAAGAAGCGCATCCGCATGGAGGCGATGGGGGACGACGACGGTCATGTCGCCGACACGGGTGACTTCGGCCGCCCCGAGCGCGGGTACGAGCACGCCAACCTCGACCAGGACGTGCAGAGAGCGCTCGACGCCCTGCGCCCCGAGTACCGCGCCGCCGTCGTGCTGTGCGACATCGAGGGCCTGAGCTACGAGGAGATCGCGGTGACGCTCGGCGTCAAGCTCGGGACGGTGCGGTCGCGGATCCACCGGGCACGCGCCCAGCTCCGTGACGCCCTCGAGCACCTTGCGCCCACGCGCGGGGGCCTGCGATGAGCCACCTCGGTGACCTGATCAGCGCGCTGGCGGACGGACAGCTCTCACCCGCCGAGACCGAGCGGGCCCTGTCCCACGTGACGATGTGCCGCCTGTGCGCCCGTGAGCTGGACTCGGCTCGTGCGGCCCGGCGCGCACTCTCCACGGCTGCCGACGTGGTGCCGGACCCCGCGCTCACGGCGCGCCTGATGGCGCTCCAGGCGAGCATCCCGCCCGCCGACGACGACCCGCTGCGCCGGCCCTTCCTCGGCCCGGACCCGCTGTCCGTGCCGATGTGGCAGACGTCGGCCTTCGACGTCGGCACCGGGTTCGACGGCCGGGTCGACCGTCCGGCACGGCGCCGTCGTGCCGCTCGGATCACCGCGCTCGGGGTGGGCGGCGTCGGCGTCCTCGGGCTTGCCCTGTTCACGCTCGGCGACGTCCCCGTCGTCTCCCCGCAGCTCTCCGCACAGACCAGCATGACCATGCTCGGCCGCACGGGCCCGGACACGACGGCGGCGGGCCAGGACGTGCTCGCAACGCTCGACGTCGCACCCGACCGGCTCACGCCGGCCGCGCTCGACTGGGCGGCGGACAACGGCTGGGTGGCGCCCACCGAGCTGCCCGACGGATACACCGTCTCCGCGATGCGGCTGGTGGGCGACCAGGGGCAGACGCTCGAGATCGATCTCGTCGGGCCGTCCGGCCACGCCGTGGTCCGCGAACGCCCGGGCCAGCTCGCCCAGGACGGCGCCGTCGGCACCGGGGGAGTCCAGGTGCTCGCGTCGGAACCGGCCCACGTGGCATGGCAGTCGGACGACATGGTGGTCGACGTCGTGGCGGACGCGCCGGACGAGGTGTTGACCCAGCTCGTGGCGTCCTTCGGTGAGCATGGCTACGATGCCGGGGTCCTGCCCCGCATCGCCCGCGGGTGGCACACCGTGACAGGAGTCATCGAGAGCCCATGACCGACGAGAACCCGTTCGCGCCGCCCACGCCGCGTGCAGCAGTACCTCCCGCGAACGAGTCGAAGACTCCGGCCGCGGATCCCGCACCCGTGCCCGCGCCGCCCAGCGCGCCCGACCAGGTGACCGAGCAGCTTCCGGTCCCGCCGCCGCCGGCCCGGCAGGAGACCCCGCACCAGGCGTCCCACGGGACCGGTCCGCACCCGACGACGCAGGACACGACACACTCCATGACGCAGGGCAGCAGGTCCCGGCGCGGCAGGCTCGGCGCGCGCGCCGTGTCCGCCGTCGTGGCGCTGGGTCTGCTCGCGGGTGCAGGCGGCGGCGCGGCGGCCTACGCGCTGCTGGAGTCGCAGGAGTCCGCGCGGCCCGCGGACGCCGCGCTCCCGAAGTCCGCGCCAGGTGCCACCCAGGTACAGCGCCCCGAGGGTTCGGTGGCCGCCATCGCCGCTGCGGCGCTGCCGAGCGTGGTCTCGATCGAGGTCCGCGCCCAGCAGGGTGTCGCGACGGGGTCGGGCATGATCCTCAAGGCGGACGGCTACATCCTCACCAACAACCACGTGGTCGCCGAGGCGGCATCCGGCGCGGACGTCACGGTGACGTTCTCGGACGGCCACGAGCAGCCCGCCGAGCTCGTCGGCGCGACCGCCGACTACGACCTCGCGGTGATCCGCGTCAAGGAGAAGGGGCTCGAGCCGCTCGTCCTCGGCGACTCGGACTCCGTGGTGGTCGGCGACTCGGTGCTCGCCGTCGGCTCCCCGCTGGGCCTCGAGGCCACCGTCACGACCGGGATCGTCAGCGCGCTGCACCGTCCCGTGAAGGCGGGCGAGGCCGCGGAGGCCGCGTTCATCGACGCCATCCAGACGGACGCCGCCATCAACCCGGGCAACTCCGGCGGGCCGCTCGTGAACTCCGCGGGCGAGGTCATCGGCATCAACTCGGCGATCGCGCAGGGACCGGGCACGACGGGGGCCACCGGCAACATCGGCCTCGGTTTCGCCATCCCGTCCAACCAGGCGCGGCACACCGCCGAACAGCTCATCGAGACGGGGACCGCTACGTTCCCGATCATCGGCGTGCTGCTCGACCCCGCCTATCAGGGGGAGGGCGTGCAGGTCGCCCAGGAGCCGCAGCAGGGCACGCCGGCCGTGACGCCCGACGGTCCCGCCGACCAGGCGGGCCTGAAGCCCGGCGACGTGATCCTCTCGATCGACGGCCGGCCGGTGTCGGTGGCCGACGAGCTCATCGTCGCCATCCGGGCCAAGGCGCCGGGAGACCCGGTCACGCTCCTGGTGCGTTCCGACGGCGACGAGCGCGAGGTCCGCGTGGTCCTCGAAGAGCGGTCGAGCGGTCAGTGAACCGGGTTCATCTGGCGTTCTCCGGCCGGTCCCGCGACGCGAGTAGGCTCTGAGCGTGTTCGGCATCAATGGCTGGGAGCTCGTGATCATTCTGGTGGTCGCGATGCTCGTGATCGGCCCGGAACGGCTGCCCGTCTACGCGGAGCAGCTCGGCTCGCTCGTGCGGCGCGGCCGGGATCTGCTCCAGACCGCGAAGGCGCGGGTGGACGACGAGCTCGGGCCGGAGTTCAACGACGTCGACTGGTCCAAGCTGGACCCGCGCCAGTACGACCCGCGCAAGATCGTCCGGGACGCGCTGCTCGACGACACCCCGTACACCGGGCGGGGGGGCGCCGGCTCGCTGGCCGCGGAGCGCGCGGCGGACCGGTACGGCACGCCCTCGGCCTCGGCCGGGGCGGTCGCGGAACCCGGGAAGGCGCCGTACGACGACGAAGCGACCTGACGATTCGGTGAGCGCGCAGGGACCTGCCAGAATGTTCGCCATGTCGTCCGAAACCACTAGCCCGGCGGGCGCTGGCACCGCTGCCCACCGCACCGCCCGGAAGCGCATCTTCTCCGGGATGCAGCCCACCGACGGGTCGCTCCACCTGGGCAACTACATCGGCGCGTTGTCCCAGTGGGTCGCGCTGCAGGACTCCTACGACGCGCTCTACTGCGTGGTGGACCTGCACGCCCTCACGGTGAGCCCCGACCCGGCGTTGCTGCGCGAGCGCACCCGGCGGACCGCGGCGCAGTACCTGGCCGGGGGCGTCGACCCCGAGCGCTCCATCCTGTTCGTGCAGTCCCACGTCGCCGCGCACGCCGAGCTGGCGTGGCTCCTGAGCTGCCAGACCGGGTTCGGCGAGGCCGGGCGGATGACGCAGTTCAAGGACAAGTCGGCGAAGCAGGGCAGCGAGGGCACCACCGTCGGGCTCTTCACCTACCCGGTGCTGATGGCGGCCGACATCATGCTGTACGACGCCGCCCTGGTCCCCGTGGGCGAGGACCAGCGCCAGCACCTGGAGCTCACCCGGGACCTCGCGACGCGGCTGAACACCCGGTTCGGCGAGGGCACCGCCGTCGTGCCGGACGCGCACATCGTCAAGGCCGTCGCGAAGATCCAGGACCTGCAGGACCCGAGCGCCAAGATGAGCAAGTCCAGCACCGGCGGCAAGGGCGTCGTCTGGCTGCTGGAGGACCCGAAGAAGGCCGTCAAGGCCATCAAGTCGGCGGTGACCGACGCGGACGAGTCGTACGGCGTGCGGTTCGACCCGGCAGAGAAGCCGGGCATCTCGAACCTCCTGACGATCTTCTCCGCTGTGACGGACCGTGGCGTCGACGAGATCGCCAAGGAGTACGACGGCCGCGGCTACGGCTACCTCAAGGTGGACCTGGCCGACGCCGTCGTCGCCTTCCTCGAGCCGTTCCAGGCCCGGGCCGACACCTACCTCGCGGACCCGGCCGAGCTGGACCGGGTGCTGGCCGACGGCGCGGACCGGGCGCGGGCGATCGCGGGCCCGGTGCTGGACCGGATGTACGAACGGTTCGGGCTGCTCCCCGCACGAGGCATCCGGTGAATCTGCCCGAGCGGGGCCCCGGTCAGGTTCGCATCGGGATCGCCATCGAGATCCCGGAACCCTACGCCGCTGAGCTGAGCGCGGCGCGGGTCGCCGCCGAGGACCCGCTCGCCCACTTCATCCCCCCGCACATCACGCTCCTTGGACCCACCCTGCTCGACGTCGAGCAGCTCGACGAGGCGCGGGAGCACCTGGCGGCCGTGGCCGCCGCGGCGCCGCCGTTCACGGTGCAGCTCCGGGGCACTGCGACGTTCCGGCCGGTCTCGCCGGTCGTGTTCGTGGCCCTGGCGCAGGGGATCTCCGAGTGCGAACAGCTGGAGGCGAGCGTACGGACCGGGATCCTCGACGGTGAGCTCCGGTTCAACTACCACCCGCACGTGACCATCGCGCACGAGGTGCCCGACTCCTCGCTCGACAAGGCGTTCGAGGCGATGGCGGACTACTCCGCCGAGTTCGACGTCGACCGCTTCTACCAGTACGAGCACGGCGACGACGGCATCTGGCGCCCCCAGGCGGCCTTCCCCCTCGGCTGAGCCGGAGGTGCAGCGCAGGGTGTGGGCCGAGGAACGAGGCACGCGCCCGGAGCGGAACCGCAGGCTCAGCCGACACTCATAGAGCCTGAGCCGGTACAGATAGAGCCTGACCTGCCCGTGCGGTGCCGTTGCGCATAGGCTCGTCGCGATGAAGCGGCTGATCGAGCTCGGACAGGCGGCGTGGAAACGCTGGGAGGCGACCCGCGCCGGTCGCACGATGGCACAGTACGACCTCGCGAACGGTTCGGTGCTCTGTGGCGGCATGGCGTACGCCGCACTGTTCTCCCTGTTCGCCGCCCTGACCCTCGGCTACACGCTGTTCGTCCGGGTGCTCGGCGGCAACGCCGACCTGCGCGCAGCCGTCCTCACCCAGGTCGACACCTGGATACCGGGCCTGGTGGACACCGGCAGCGGGGGCGTCCTGACGCCGTCCGACCTGGTGCTCTCCACGGGCATCAGCTGGACGTCGGTCGTCGCGGTGGCGGTGCTGCTCTGGTCCGCCACGAACTTCATGGGCGCCCTGCGCACGTCGGTCCGCGCGACGTTCGGCGTGACGGAGAACGGCGGCAACCCGGTGACGGACCGGCTGCGGCAGCTCCTTGGCTTCGTGCTGCTCGGTGTCGGCGTACTGGTGACGGCGGCAGCGAGCGTGGCGGTGGCGGCCGCAGTCCCCTGGATCCTGGAGAGCCTAGGCCTGGAGGGCGCGGCGGTCTCGTTCGGCGTCCGAGCGGGCGGAGCCCTGGTCACCCTGGCGCTCGACGCCGCGGTGGTCGCCGCCGTCGTCCGTTACGTGGGCGGCATGCACGTTCCCCTGAGAGACCTGCTGACCGGCTCCCTGGCCGTCGGCCTGGTCGCAGGCGTCCTCCGCTACCTGGGCACCGAGGTCGTCACGACGGCGGCGGCCCGCAACGCCCTGCTGGCCTCGTTCGCGGTGGTCGTCACGGTCCTGGTCCTGGTCAACCTCCTGGCCAGAGTCCTCCTCCTGGCCACCTCCTGGATGTCCCAGTCCGAAGCCCTGATCGAGGCCGACACCTCAGCCAGGGCGAGCGACGGCTGAGGTGCGCCAACAGCAGAGCCGAGGGCGGGGACAGTGGTGGCCGGCCGCCACTGTCCCCGCCCTCGGCGGGAGCAAGCGAGAAACCTCAGAAAGCCCGAGTGATCATCGCCCGCTTGACCTCCTGGATGGCCTTCGTGACCTCGATGCCGCGGGGGCACGCCTCGGTGCAGTTGAAGGTCGTGCGGCAGCGCCACACGCCCTCCTTGTCGTTGAGGATCTCCAGGCGCTGCGACCCGCCCTCGTCACGGCTGTCGAAGATGAACCGGTGCGCGTTCACGATCGCCGCCGGCCCGAAGTACTGCCCGTCCGTCCAGAACACCGGGCAGGACGACGTGCACGCGGCGCACAGGATGCACTTGGTGGTGTCGTCGAACCGGGCGCGGTCCTCGGGGGACTGGTAGCGCTCCTTGGACGGCTCGTTCCCCTTGGTGATGAGGAACGGCATGATCTCGCGGTAGGAGGCGAAGAACGGCTCCATGTCGACGACGAGGTCCTTCACGACCGGCAGGCCCTTGATGGGCTCGACCAGGATCGGCTTGTCCGGGTTGACGTCCTTCAGCAGCGTCTTGCAGGCCAGCCGGTTGCGGCCGTTGATCCGCATCGCGTCGGACCCGCAGACCCCGTGCGCGCAGGAGCGGCGGAACGTGAGCGAGCCGTCCGTGTCCCACTTGATCTTGTGCAGGGCGTCGAGCACACGGTCGGTGCCGTGGGCCTCGACCGTGAAGTCCTCCCACGTCGGCTCGTCGGACACCTCGGGGTTGAACCGCCGGATCCGCATCGTGACCGTGAACGAGGGGATCTCGCCCGCGGGTGACGGTGCGGCGGCTTCGAGAGTTGCAGTCATCAGTACTTACGCTCCATCGGCTCGTACCGGGTCTGGATGACGGGCTTCGAGCCCAGGACGACCTTGTAGCCGTCGAACTCCTCGACGTGGTCGAAGTAGCCCTTGACGTGGCCCTCGGCCTTGTCCGACGCCTCGGGCGGACGGCGGTAGGCCATCGTGTGCAGCATGTAGTGCGCGTCGTCGCGGTTCGGGTAGTCCTCGCGGTAGTGACCGCCGCGCGACTCCTTGCGGTTGATCGCGGCGACCACGGTGACCTCGGCGATGTCGAGCAGGAAGCCGAGCTCGATGGCCTCGAGGAGGTCCGTGTTGAAGAGCTTGCCCTTGTCCTGCACCGAGGCGTTGCGGTACCGCTTCTGCAGCTCGCGGATGTCCGCCAGGGCCTGGTTCAGCGACTCGCCCGTACGGAACACCTGGGCGTTGAGGTCCATGGAGTCCTGGAGCGCCTTGCGGATGTCCGCGATGCGCTCGCCGTCGGGCCGGTTGCGCATCTCGTCGAGCTGCGCGACCACGCGGACCGCCGGGTCCTCGGGCAGCTCGTGGAACTCGGCCGTCTTCGCGTACGCGGCGGCCGCGCGGCCGGAGCGCTTGCCGAACACGTTGATGTCGAGCAGCGAGTTGGTGCCCAGCCGGTTGGAGCCGTGCACCGAGACGCAGGCGACCTCGCCGGCGGCGTAGAGGCCCTTGACGACGTTGACGCCGTCGCGCAGCACCTCGCCCTTGACGTTGGTCGGCACGCCGCCCATCGCGTAGTGCGCCGTCGGGTAGACCGGGACGGGCTCGGTATAGGGCTCGATGCCGAGGTAGGTGCGCGCGAACTCCGTGATGTCCGGGAGCTTGGCGTCGATGTGCGCCGGCTCCAGGTGCGTGAGGTCGAGCAGCACGTAGTCCTTGTTCGGCCCGGCGCCCCGGCCCTCGCGCACCTCGTTCGCCATGGACCGGGCGACGATGTCGCGCGGCGCGAGGTCCTTGATGGTGGGGGCGTAGCGCTCCATGAAGCGCTCACCCTCGGAGTTGCGCAGGATGCCGCCCTCGCCGCGGGCGGCCTCCGACAGGAGGATGCCCAGCCCCGCGAGGCCCGTGGGGTGGAACTGGAAGAACTCCATGTCCTCCAGCGGCAGGCCCCGGCGGTACGCCAGCGCCATGCCGTCACCGGTCAGGGTGTGCGCGTTCGAGGTGGTCTTGAAGATCTTTCCCGCGCCGCCGGTGGCGAAGATGATCGCCTTGGCCTGGAACACGTGGATCTCGCCGGTTGCGAGGTCGTACGCGACGACGCCGGTCGCGTTGACCTCCTCGCCGTCCGCGATCTCCTCGGTGGTGAGGTCGTGGTCGGTGATGAGGTCCAGCACGTAGAACTCGTTGAAGAACTCCACCTCCTGCTTGACGCAGTTCTGGTAGAGCGTCTGGAGGATCATGTGGCCGGTGCGGTCGGCGGCGTAGCACGCGCGGCGCACGGCGGACTGGCCGTGGTCACGGGTGTGCCCGCCGAAGCGGCGCTGGTCGATCTTGCCCTCGGGGGTGCGGTTGAACGGGAGGCCCATCCGCTCCAGGTCGAGGACCGACTCGATCGCCTCCTTGGCGAGGATCTCGGCGGCGTCCTGGTCGACGAGGTAGTCGCCGCCCTTGACGGTGTCGAACGTGTGCCATTCCCAGTTGTCGTCCTCGACGTTCGCGAGGGCCGCGGCCATGCCGCCCTGGGCGGCACCCGTGTGGGAGCGGGTGGGGTACAGCTTGGAGATCACCGCGGTGCGGGCCTCCTTCGACGACTCGAGGGCGGCGCGCATGCCTGCGCCGCCGGCGCCGACGATGACTACGTCGTACTGATGGGTCTGCATCGGGCTCGATGCCTCCTGCTGAAGAGTTTCGGAGGGTGGGGCTGGGGGGACTTGCCGGTGCTGCGCCGTGCTGGGCCGTGCTAGGCCGTGCAGAAGGAGGCCAGCAGCTCCGCGGGAGCGTTCGGCGGGCACGGGTCGAACGTGAAGATCACCAGGGTGCCGAGCACGACCACAACGGTGAACGCCAGGAGGAGCAGACCCTTGAGGATGCCGCGCGTCAGGTCCCGCGTGGCGTAGTCGTTGATGATCGTGCGCACGCCGTTGGTGCCGTGGATCATGGCGAGCCACAGCATGAGGAGATCCCAGATCTGCCACATCGGGTTGGCCCACTTGCCTGCCACGAAGCCGAAGTCGATCGCGTGGACGCCGTCGCCGACCATCAGGTTGACGAACAGGTGGCCGAAGATCAGCACGAGCAGCACGACGCCGGACGCGCGCATGAAGACCCAGGAGTACAGCTCGTAGTTGCCGCGCGTCGTCTTGCGCCGCACGTAGGGGGAGCGCGGGGAGTCGAGCTTCGCCACCGCTGCGGTTCCGTGTGCCATCAGTGACCCCCGGTGAAGACGTTGATGAGGTGCCGCGGCAGGAAGCCCGCCATCGTCACGACGAAGAGACCGACGACCACCCAGAGCATCGTCTTCTGGTACCTCGGGCCCTTGGCCCAGAAGTCCACCAGGAGGATGCGGATGCCGTTGAAGGCGTGGAAGACGATCGCGGCCACGAGTCCTGCCTCGCCCAGCCCCATGATCGGGGTCTGGTACGTGCTGATCGCGGCGTTGTACGCCTCGGGGGACACGCGCACCAGCGCAGTGTCGAGCACGTGCACGAGCAAGAAGAAGAAGATCAGCACGCCGGTCACGCGGTGCGCGACCCACGACCACATGCCTTCACGGCCGCGGTACAACGTGCCTGCTGGTGCGGTGGGCACTTCGGGAGCCTCCTATGGCTGTCCGGCTGGGGTGGGTGGCTGGTCCCCACTGTAATGACAACTGGTCGCCTCGATCGCCGCCCGGCAGCCCTCACAGGCATCAAGACACGGCATTTGTGACTGATCCCACAGGGGAGATGCCGCCGCTTCGGGCACCTGTCAGGTAGCCCGTGCGTTGGTGCCCGGAACCGCCCCTGAGATCAGCCAGGGTTCGCCCGGATTCTGGCGAGCTTTGGCTGCGGGAACGCTGTCCGGCTGACATCCTGCGGGGCATGACTTCGGCCGCCGCACCATCGTCCCCGATCGACGACTTCTTCGCAGTGGTACCGGCCGGTGGGTCGGGTACCCGGCTCTGGCCCCTCTCCCGGGGCGGGGAGCCCAAGTTCCTGCACGACCTGGTGGGCTCCGGCATGTCGCTGCTCCAGGCCACCGAGCACCGGCTGCGTCCTCTGGTCGGGCCGGACGGCCTGATCCTGGTCACCGGTGAGCAGCACGTGGCCGCCTGCCGCGTCCAGCTCCCGGGCCTGTCCGACTCCGCCGTGCTCGCCGAGCCGTCCCCCCGCGAGTCGATGGCGGCCATCGGGCTGGCGGCCGCCGTCCTGGAGAAGCGGCACGGTGACGTGGTCATCGGCTCGTTCGCCGCGGACCACGTGATCCACGGCACGCGCGCGTTCCAGCTCGCGATCCGGGAGGCGGTGGCCGCCGCGCGCGCCGGCTACGTGACGACCGTCGGGATCGCCGCCTCCCGGCCGTCGACGGCCTTCGGGTACGTGCGCTCCGGCGAGCCGCTCGGGATCGAGGACGCCCCGCACACGCTCCACGTGCGCGGCTTCACGGAGAAGCCCGACGCCGCCACGGCGCGCCGCTACCTCGCCTCGGGCGAGTACCGCTGGAACGCGGGCATGTTCGTCTCGCGCACCTCGGTGCTCCTCGGGCACCTCGCCGAGCAGCGTCCGGAGCTGCACGACTCCCTGCGCCTCGTCGCGGACGCGTGGGACACCCCGCGCCGCACCGCGGTGCTCGCGGACGTGTGGCCGGGCCTGGAGAAGATCGCGATCGACCATGCGGTGGCCGAGCCCGTGGCGGAGGCGGGCGGCGTCGCCGTCGTGCCGGGGACGTTCGGTTGGGACGACGTCGGGGACTACAACTCGCTCGCCGTCCTCCTCCCGTCCGACGACGACAGCGGCGCCAAGGTGCTCGGTGACCCGGCCGACGTGCTGCGCCTCGACAGCGCCGGCTCCGTGGTGGTCCCGGCGTCGGGCCGTCTGGTGACGGTGCTCGGGCTGGACGACGTGGTCGTCGTCGACACGCCCGACGCGCTGCTCGTGACCACCCGGGCGCGCGCCCAGCAGGTGAAAGAGGTGGTGGCGGCGGTGCGCGAGCGCGGTCGTGAGGATCTGCTCTGAGAGTTGCAGTGCCCGGACGGAGCTCGGCAAGGCTCAACCGGGTCTCGGGGGGGGGGGGGTTGTTTAGGCCCCGGCCCCCCCCAAAAACGCCCCCGTATGGGCCGGGGGGGGGGCGGGGGGGGTGCCCCGATGGGCCGAATCGCCGGGGGGAGGTGGGGGGGGGGGCCCCCG
>NZ_JBHXBG010000027.1:0-41559 GCF_042726755.1 Promicromonospora sp. NPDC060271
GTCGACGTGGTGTTCTTCCGCCACCTCGTCAGCGACGACGGCTCGGTGCGCCACACCGGTGACAACCTCGTCGGCGGAGCCGGCCAGGGCGGCGACGACGCCGCGCGGATGTTAGTGTCCGGCCATTCGGTGCCGGCATGGCGCCCAGCCCTCGGAGGTCGTCATGGTCCGGATCGACGCTCAGGCTGTCGGCATCGAGCCGTTCCTCGACGAGGGCGACTCGTTCATGTCAGTCTTCAACGCGCTGTTCATCATCATCCCGATCATCTTCGTCGGGATGATCGTCCTGATGATCGTGCTTGCCGTCCTCAATGCCAGGCGCCTCCGGAGCAAGGGCATCAGCCCTCTGGCCACCGAGGCGGAGATAGTGGCCGACGCCGTGCGCGGCTCCACGGCACAGCGACCCGGCGCTCAGCCCGCGGCACGCCCCGCGCAGACGCTCGAGGCACGGCTGGCGGAGATCGAGCAGCTGCACGCGACGGGCAAGATCACCACAGCCGAGCGCGACGCCGCGCGGGTCTCGGTGCTCGGTACTCTCTGACGGCCTCGCCGCACGACGGCCACCGCCCGGCGGTCAGCGCTGCCCGCCGTCAGCTCAGCCGGCTCAGCAGGTGCACGGTGACCGTGTCGCCGGCCTGCTTGTCGATCTTGCGGCGTAGGTCAGCGGCGACGGGGAGCTTGTGCGTGCCGTCGCCGAGCGCCATGAAGGAGCTGGTGAACGGGACGCCGTCGACGGTGCCGGTGACCTTGACCAGGCCACGGGTACCGAAGTACTCGGCGGAGCCGTCGAGCTTGAGATAGGTCCAGCCGCCCTTCGCCTCGCTCTGTAGCAGCACTGCGGTGAAGGTGCGGTCGAGCGGGCCTGCGCTGGTGGCGTCGCTGGTGGCTTCGGACATGGTCGGACTCCTTCGGTTCGGTGGTTCAGTGGACGAGCCCGATGGCGAGCGCCACGAGCACGAGCTTGAGCAGCCAGTCCCCCGCGTGGATGGCCGCGGTCTGCCAGGGCACGCGTTCCCAGATGATCGAGCCGGTGAGCAGCACGACGGGGAACGCAACCCACAGCACGAGCGCCAGCAGCAGCGACGAGGGCAGCGCCAGCAGGTCGCCCTGCGTGGCGATCCAGGCGAACCCCGCCCCGACCACGGCGGTGCGCACCAGCTCGGTCACCACCTTCCACGGAGCCGGGCGGCCGCGGTCGAGGGCCTGGTCGCCGAGTGCCCGCCGCTCGAGCGGCGTCGTGACGACGTAGTAGACGGAACTGAGCACGAACGCCGCGACGGCGGCGACTGCGATACCCCACACGATCATGACGATCCTCCTTTTAGTACTGACCAGTACTGTAACCCCGCGCAGCGAGTACCGTCCAGTACTATTTTCGGCGTGACCACATCGCCCTCTCCCGCCCGGCGCCGTGGCAGGCCAGGTGGCAGCCAGGGCACCGACCTGCTCGCCATCGCCCGCGACGTCTTCCTCACGCACCAGTACGCCGGCGCGACGATGGATGCCGTGGCCGCTGGGGCACGGGTGTCGAAGCAGACGCTCTACCGGCAGTACCCGTCCAAGGAGATCCTGTTCGGCGCTGTCGTCCGGGACTGGGTCGACCGTGGTCGCGACGCGATGCGGCCGCACCTGCGGGAGCTGATGGCGGCGGACGACGTCCGGCAAGGGCTGCTGAGACTCTCCCGGGTCCTGCACGCCGGGGTCCTGAGCCCGCCGGTGCTCCAGATGCGTACGCTGATCGCGGCCGAGGCAGAACGGTTCCCCGAGGTGGCCGCCGACTACGTCCGGCGTAGCTGGGACCACAACCAGGGGCTCCTCGCCGAGGCCCTGCGCCACCTGGGCGCGCGCGGCCTGCTCCGCGTCGACGACCCGGCCGTCGCCGCCGAGCAGCTCACCTGGCTCGCTCTCGCCGCACCCCTGAACCGGCTGACCCTCACGGCCGGCGCCGCCCGCTACAGCGCCGAGGAGCTCGACGCCGTCGCCCACGAGGCCGTCACCACGTTCCTGGAGCGCTACGGACCAAGGGACGGGGCGTCCTGACGTCGCCAGCGGCGGCGGTACCGCGCGAGACTCAGCGCCGCGGAACGTGCTGCCCCCGGCGCAGCCACTCCGGGGCCACGTAGAGGTAGCGCAGCGGCCCGGAGGCGGTCGACGCGTGCAGGAGCCGGGAGAGCGCGACCGCGACCGCCGCGGCGACCGGCACCACGAGGAGGCCGACGACGTCCGGGAGGACCGTCGACCCGGTCAGGGCGAAGACCAGCGACGAGCCCAGGATGATCACTGGCGTGTGGCCGAGGTAGACAGGCAGCGTCGCCGACCCGGTCCGCACCAGGACGGCGCTCCGGGCGAGGAACGTTCCCAGCGCGACCCCGGCGAGGATCCCGACGACGCACAGGAGGAAGTACACCCCGACGACGGACCGCAGACCCGCCGTCTCCACGACGGTGGCCAGGAGCGCCCAGCCGGCCAGCAGGCCGGTCCGCACCGGCCAGGACGTGCGGGCGAACGCGAGCAGCAGCCCGCGCAGGTGCATGCCGCAGACGAAGAACACGTAGTACTTGAGCGCACCGTTCCAGCCGACGTTGCCGAGGTCGAAGCCCTCGGTCAGCGCGACGACCGACGGGACCGCGGCGGCGAGCAGGTGCCAGCGCCAGTCGAGGGACCGCAGGAGCCGCGCGGCGACGCAGAAGAGCGCGAGCGCCCAGATGAACCACAGCTCGAACTGCGGGCGGACCGGCGACAGGATCAGGTCACGCAGCATCGGGCCGAACCCGAGCGGGGTCCCGCGCAGGGCGAACCCGATCAGGTAGCACGCGGTGCCGATGGCCTCCCAGATCACGAAGACCCACAGGTAGAGGCTCAGCCGGCGGTCCCACAGCGCACGCCACGTCGTCCCGACCGGGGCCACGACGCCGATGCGGTAGGCGAGCATGCCCGAGATCACGAAGAAGAACGGCATGCGCACGGAGGACACGTAGTCGTTGAGCTGCTCCCACCCGGCCACCTCGAACCAGCGCGCGGCGTGGTACAGCACGACCAGGAGCACCGCGATCCCCCGGCCGGCGTCGATCCAGACCTCACGGCCGGGAGTGCCGGTCATTCGTCCGTCCGCCTCTTCTGGAGGGCCAGGGGCGCCATCAGCGCCACGGCGAGGACCAGCACGGTCAGCGCGCTCTCGAGCGGGGCGAACAGCAGGTTCCAGATCGACTTCACGCCGAGGAACAGCAGCAGCGCGGACGCCATTCGTCCGGTGGTGAGCACGGCGATGCGCGTCACGAGGAAGACCAGCAGCACGACGGCCAGGGCAAGTCCCGGGATGCCGCACCAGGCCCACAGGTCGCCGATCACCGAGTGCACCTCGAACCCGCTGCCGAACATGTAGTTCTCGACGTACCCGTTGTTCGGGTCGTACCCGAGGGCGGCCATGCCGGACTTGGCCACGAGGACGTCGGCCATGTTGGGGACGGCCCCGCCGCCGAACCCGGCCGGCGACTCGGCCATCAGTGCGAGGGTGGCGCCGATCTCCGGCCGTCCGCCGGTGATCAGGGTGCCCGACGTCGAGAGCTGGAGCTCGGTGCGGAGCTGCGCGCCCTCGCCGAGGGCACCCTCCAGGATCGCGGCCTGGACCGAGAGGTACGTCCCGAACGCGAGCAGCCCGAACAGGATCAGGGTCCGGACGGCCGCGAGCCTGGAGGAGGCGGGTCTGCCCCACGACTGCCACACGACGAGCAGCGCGACCAGCAGCAGGATCGCGCTCGTCGAGCGTCCGCCGTTGAGCGCGGAGACGCCCGCGAGCGCGAGCACGGCGACGACGTCGAGCCACCGCTTGCGCCACCGCGTCACGATGGCGAGGACGATGACGGTGACCGGCAGCGAGAAACCGAAGCGCCAGGGGTTCTCGGCGAACGTGCCGCCGGCCGGGTTGATCCCGAGCAGGAGCCCGATGCCGAACACGGCTCCCACCACCCCCACCGAGGTGCGGCTGCGCGCCCACAGGACACAGACGATCCCGCAGACGAGCCCCAGCACGCCGAACACGGACTCGAGGAGCCCGACGGTGGACACGCCGCGCGTGTCGCCGTGCCAGAGCGTGAGCCAGACGCTCCCGGCCGCCGAGGCCACCCCGAGCACGACCGTCCAGCTGATCCAGCGGGAGCTGCGCACCCAGGGCGCCCACAGCGGTAGGAGCACCACGGTGAGCGCGAGTCCCGCGGTGAGGCCGAAGGACAGGTCGTAGCGCATCCCCGTCAGGACGAGGCAGAGCAGCGCCAACCATGTCGTAGCGACGCCCCAGCCCTCCCGCCCCGGAGGGGACGGAAGGGCCAGGGTCGTCTCGACAGGGCTCGACGTCACGGCGCGGGCGGTCCGGCCCACAGGTCGTCGAGCCGGACGGTGTTCGCGCCGGTCGTGACGCTGCCCGCGTTGCTCACCGCGTAGCCGACGCCGCCGGCGTCCTGCAGCTCGGGTGTCGAGTTCGTCGTCGTGAGCTGCCAGGCTGCCGGCTCGGCGGTCCCTGCCTTCCAGACCTTCGCCCGGATCGTGGTCGGAGCCGAGCCCGTGACCTGCATCCGGACGGAGAGCTTCTCACCGGCCGCCACCGTCAGACCGGTGATGTTGGCGGCGGCCAGCGTGGTCTCGGTGGACTGCAGCGAGTTGAGCTGGAGCTGGACCGCTCCGGTCGACTTGACCCAGACCTTGGCCCGGTACTCGCTGCTGAACCCGCCAGTACGTCCGGTCAGGGAGACGAACGTGCCACCGCCGTCGGAGATCTCGTCCAGCGTGAGCGCGCTCTTGATCTCCACGTCCCCGACCGACACGCCCTGCAGCTGTGCCTTCCGGTTGCTCCCGGCCGTCGGCAGGGCCATGAGGCCCTCACCGTCGGCGACCGAGAAGCTCGACGCCGTGCCGGAGAGCGTCCAGGGACCGCCTATCGGGGCCTCGCCCCACGCGCCGGTCACGGACCGTGCGAAGTCGTCGACGGCGAACTCGGCGGGCGCCGTCGCCTCGACCTGGACCGTGTCCTGATCGGTCGCGCCGTCGGCGTCGGTCACCGTGAGGGTCACGGTGTACGTGCCGGGGGCGGCGTAGGTGTGGGTGGCCTGCGCGCCGGTGGCCGTCGCGCCGTCACCGAAGTTCCAGGCGTAGGACGCGAGCGGACCGTCGGGGTCGGACGACCCACGTCCGTCGACCTCGAGGTCGAAGCCGTGGATGCTCGCCGCGGCGTCCGCGACCGGCAGCCGGTTGGGCCGGCCGCCGCTCACCGAGACCGTGTAGTGGTCCTGCACGGCGGCGGCGGACAGCACGGTCGGGTAGATCGCGACGTCGTCGATCACGCCGGTGTACCGGTCGCCGCCCAGGAGGGAACGGTTGGGCCAGCCGCTGAGGGTGTCGGCCCCGATCCGCCAGTAGCCGTTGTAGGCCTGGCCGCTGGTGATGTCGGCCCGGCTGGCGACGCGGACGCCGTCGACGAAGAGCTGCATGCCGTTCGAGCCGAGCGTGCCGACCACGTGGTGCCAGGCACCGTTGTCCACCCGGCCCGGCGACCGGAGCGTGAGCCTGCTGCCGCTGTTCACGCCGAACGAGAGCCGGCCGCCGGCGTCGACGTAGAAGAGCCGGTCGGTGGAGCTGGAGGTGCCCGTCGCGCTGTTGCTGTTGCCGTAGCCGACGATCCGGCCAGAGCCGGTGCCCTTGATCCAGGCCTCGACCGTGAACGTGTTCGGCGCGGGGGCGATGTTGCTGCCGGCACCGACGAGCCTGCTCGAGGAGGAGTTCTGGAACGTCGCGGCGGTGTTCGGGTCGCCGGTGATGGCGCCGGCGGTGCCGAGCCGGACGGCCGACGGCACGGTGAGGTCCGTCCCGCCCGCCCAGTCATAGGTGGTGGTCGCGCCAAGGGGCTCGCCGAGGCGCCAGTAGTTCGTGGCGCCGTCCTGCACCACGGTGTCCGCGTAGTCGCTGGACGGGGTGCTCGACACGGTCACGGGCACCCAGTCCGACCGCTTCACGTTGCCCGACGGGTCGGTGACCGTCAGGCGGTAGCTGTGCTCCGAGCCCGCCGCGAGCCCGGTGTCCCGCGCGGTCCGCTTCTGCGGCAGCCAGAACTTGGTGGCGATCGTCTCCTGGAAGACGGGCGCGTTCGCCTCCGAGTCGCGGTAGATCCGGTACGTGAGAGCCTCGTCGTCGCGGTCCCACGTGGTGGTCAGGTTGATGCGGACGGCACCCCCCGAGACGGAGGCCACCGTCGGGTTGATCGTCGCGCCGGAGTCGACCGGGCCGACCTTGTTCGGCGCGCTGGAGCGCTTCGCGTACCGGACGATCCCCTGCTGCCCGACGCCGTTCACCTTCGGGAACTCGCCGCCGTACACCACGTAGTCCGCGTTGCCGGAGACCGTCCAGACGGCCTGCTCCTTCCCGGAGTACGTGCCCACGTCGGTCTGGGGGTGCCAGGTCAGGAGCTCCGGACGCGGTGTGCCCGGGTGGTCGGGGTATCCCCAGATGTCCGGGGTGTTGGTGCCTCGCACCTCGTTGATCCAGGCGGTCGAGTGGTAGAAGTTCCACGGGTTCGTCTGCGGGAACCCGCCGCTGTTGCCGCAGTAGTGCTTGTGGCTGGCGGTGTAGACGACGTTGCCCACCGGCGCCACGTCGTAGGTGTCGCCGTGGCAGTCCTCGAGCCAGATGAGCGTGCCGTCGGTCCAGCTCGCCTTGAAGGTGCCCTCGGTGGTGCCACCCCTGCCGTAGTGCCAGCCGACGCCGTACCAGGCCTCGCCGTCGGTCGCCAGCCGCAGGATGCTGGAGTTGTCCCCGGCGTTGCGGATCTCGGTGTGGTTGATCGGGAGGTTGCGCGTTGCGCCGGTGGCGGCGTCGAGCCACGCGATGCCGTAACCGTTCTGCGTGTCGGAGTTGACCGAGGTGAACGTCCCCGAGATCGCCACGGACTGCTCGTCCGGGGACACGACGATCGACTGCACCTGCCGGTCGTCGACCACCGGCACGAACCCGGGGACCAGCGAACCGTTCGACGCGTTCGCGGCCGCGATGCGGTAGCGCGTGGCACCGTTCACACCGCCGAACCATCCGCCGAAGTAGACCTTGGTGTTGGTGGCCGCGACGGCCTTCGTGTTGCCGTTCGGGGTCGGGGCGAACGACGTGTTCAGGGTGCCGGTCGGCAGGTTGAACGCGGCGATGCGGTTGCGGGCGACGCCGTTCACGGTCGTGAACCCGCCCACCGCGTAGAGCCGCGTCCCGTCGGGCGAGGCCGCCAGGTCGGTGACGTTGCCGTTCAGCGTGTGGTTGAACGACGAGATCAGCACGCCGGTCGTCAGGTTGTAGGCCAGCAGGTTGGTGCGGGGCACCTGGTTCGTGCCGGGAGCCGCCCCGGCCGGCCGGGCGTTCTGGAACTCGCCGCCCACGTACACCGTGTTGCCGACGATGACCTGCTTCCACACGATCCCGTCGACCTGGACGGTCGGCAGGGCGTCCGCGGACACGCTGGCAGGGTCGGCGGCGACCTCTGCAGCGACCGCGGCGTCCGCGGGGGCCTGCTTGACGGCAGAGGCCGTCGGCGCGGCGACGAAGGATGCGACCACGAGCGTGACGCTCGCGAGAACGGCGGATGCACGCCGGCCGGACAGAGTTCGCTGGGACACGACTACCTCACTGGGAGACAAGGACCCGCCGGATCGCTGAGCCGCCGGACGATATGGGACCTGTAGAACTGACTGCTCATCACGCTAATTGCGGACAGGCCAGTCGGCGCGGTCAAATCAGGGTGAATCGCGGGTGATCTCGGGTGCCTCAGGCGCCCGTGAAGATCGCGATCGGCGCGTCGACCCGCGGATCGATCTCGAGCTCGACCTTGTCCTGGAACTCGGCCGGGACGCTGAAGACGAACACCCCGCGAGCGGTATCGCCGTCGCCGAGCTCCGGCTCGAAGGCCTTGCCGCCAGGCTTGAGCAGGGGCGATGCCGGGGTGCGGTCCGGGCCGTAGTAGGCGTTCACCACGACGGTCCGCAGGTCGAGCGTCCCGCCCGTGCCGTTCGTGACGTCGACCGTGAACCGGAGCGCCGGGCCACCCACCTCGCCGGGGACGTTCGACTCCCCGGTCACCTCCTCGACCTTCGGCACCGCCACGGTGACGCCCGGCTGGGGCGTCGCCTCGGCGCCGAACGGCGCCGGGTCGAGCGTCTCGCGGGCAGCCGGGTCCGCCGCGCCGCTGGGCTCGGCGTCGGCCGGGTCGCCGTCGGACTCGTCGTCGGACGGAGCGCCGCCGGGCTGCTCGTCGTCGCCGGCCCCGGGCTCGCCCGCCTCGGGGTCGCTCCCGGCGTCCGTGCCCGACGACGTCGTCGGGCTCACGGAGGGCGTGCCACCGGCGGCCGGGTCGGCGCCGGACCGCAGCGCGACCACCGTGACGACGGCCGCGACCGCCAGGACGAGCACGACCAGGCCGAGCAGGAGCCGGCGTCGAGTGAGGAGGGAGGTTGCGGACATGATCTCTGGAGCGTAGTCGCGTCGAGGGCCGCAAAGCGGCTGTTCCGGCGGAGTTCACCCCTGCCTGGCGTAGGGCAGGAGCACCCTGCCGAACGCCGCGAGCAGCTCGCCCCGGGACCTCGCGAGCGATCGCCGCCCCCGTGCGTCCCGTGCGATGTCACGCCGCACCGCTCCGCGAGCCACCTGCAGCGATCCGAGGACCCCCCGGGCCAGCCCCGTCGCGAGGATGCGCGCCCGCAGCACCGCCCGCCGTCCTCGGTCCGGCGCGACCATGAGCGCAACGCGCGCCGACGCGTTCGCGAGCCCCGCGGTGCGCGTGAGCAGGTAGGGCCGGGTGAGCCGGTCGGCGGGCACGACGTCGGACACCACGGCCTCGGCGCACCAGACGATGCGTCCCCCTGCCGCGGTCAGCGCGCTCGTGAAGAGCGTGTCCTCGCCACCCGAGAGCCCGAGGGCGGGATCGAACGCGAGGTCCGCCCGCCGGACCACCCGCAGGTCGAGCAGGAGGTTGTTCGTCGCGGCACTCCTGACCTGGTCGCCCGTGCGGAGCCCGTCGCGGTGGGCACGGTCGTAGAAGCCGCCGGCGACGACCCACGGTTCGGGTTCGGCCGCGTACCGGGACACCACGGGCCCGGCGACGGCTGCAGCGCCGGTCGCGCGGTACGTCGCGTGGAGGGCGTGCAGCCAGCCGGCGTGCGGCAGCTCGTCGTCGTCCACGAACACGAGCAGGTCCTGGTCGTCCGCCACGCGCAGCGCCCGGTTCCGGGCGGCGGAGATCCCCGGCTCGGGCTCGACGACCGCGGCCGCGCCGAGCCCTGCCACCACGGCCGCGCCGGCACCGGCCGGGTCGTTGTCGACCACCAGCACGGTCGCCACTACACCTTCGGCGCGGCGCGTCAGGTCACCGGCCTGCTCCACGAGCAGGGGAACGAGTGCCGCGATCCGCTCCGGGCGTCGGTAGGTGAGCACGGCGACAACCAACCGTTCCGTCCGAACTTCACCCACCACAATCACCCCTTCCCAGGCACCACGACGGCTGATCCGGCAGTTACCGTAGCGTGGCCCGCCCCCTTGATCCTCTGGAGAGCCGAGACTCGTGCAGGTTCACCCGCGCGTCCTGATGAGCGCCTATGCGTGTGGGCCCGGCGACGAGCCGGAAGCCGCCGCAGGCTGGGCGTTCGCCCGGGCGGCGGCCAGGTCCCACCGGGTGCACGTGATCACCCGGCACCGGTTCGCCCCCGCGATCGCGGCAGAGCTCGCACGCGAGCCGGAGCTCGCTCAGCACCTGACCGTCGAGTACCTCGACCTGTCCGAACGGGTGCTCGCCCGCAAGCGCCGCGGCAGCGACGTGTACTGGTACTACGTGCTCTGGCAGCGCGCGCTGGCCCGGCGGGCCGCCGAGGTGCACCGGGCCACGCCGTTCGACGTCGGCCACCACGTGACGTTCGCGAACGACTGGCTGCCCTGCGGGCTGGCGCGGCTCCACGACCTGCCCGTCGTCTGGGGTCCGGTCGGCGGCGCGAGCGTCATTCCCCTGCGTCTGGTGCGCTGGCTCGGGCTGCGTGGAACGGTCACGGAGCTGCTGCGCGGCGTGCTCACCGCGCCGCTGCGGGCCGTGTGGGGCGACGGCGCGGCGCGACGCGCGGCCGTCGTCGTCACGCAGAACGAGACCGTCGCGCGCCGGTTCCGCCGCGCCCGGCACGTGGTCGTCGAGCCGAATGCCGCGCTCGACGACGACCTGCCGGAGCGCGCCCTGCCGGCTCGGCCCGGACCGGAGAACGGGTCCGCCACAGACGTCCGGCGCGCCGTGTTCGTCGGCCGGCTGCTGGCCTGGAAGGGCGGGCGGCTCGCGATCGAGGCGCTCGCACGCACCCCCGGCTGGGAGCTGCACGTCTACGGCACGGGGTACGAGCGGACGGCGCTGGAGCGGCTCGCCGCCCGACGCGGGGTGGCCGACCGCGTCGTCTTCCACGGGCACCGGCCGCGGGCAGAGGTCCTCGACGCGATCGCCGGGTGCGACGCGATGCTGTTCCCGTCGATGCACGACCAGGCCGGCTGGGTCGCGGCCGAGGCGAGCGCCCTCGGGCGGCCCGTGGTGTGCCTGCCGCTGGGCGGCGTGCCGCTCCTGGCCGGCGCCAACGCCCGGCCCGCCGATCTCGAGGGCGACGTGGTCGGGCACCTCGCGGCCCGGCTCGCCGAGGCCGCGACCACCCCGGGCACGCCGTCCGGCAGGTGGTCCACCTCCCGGCTCCCGGACGTCGTCGCGCGCCTCTACCGGACCGCCACCGACACCGGCGCCCGTGCCGGCACCGGCGCACCCACCGGGAGCGCCGCGTGAGCGCCGTCCGCGTCCTGACCTCGCACCGCGAGCCGAGACCGACCACCAACCCGTACATCACGATGCTCACGGAGGCGCTGCGCCGCACCCCGGGCGTCGAGGTCGTCACCTTCTCCGCGCGGGCGGCCCTGCTCGGGCGGTACTCCGTGGTGCATCTGCACTGGCCGGAGACGATCATCGGGCTCGGCGGACGGCGGCTTTCGGGCCGCCTCGTGCGCTGGGTGCTCGCCGCCCTGTTCCTCGCGCGGCTCACGGTCGCCCGGACGCCCGTCGTCCGCACCGTGCACAACGTCGAGCTGCCCGCCGACGCGAGCGGCCCCCAGCGGCTCCTGCTGCGCTGGTTCGACCGGCTGACGACGCACCGCATCGTGCTGAACGACCGCACGGTGTGCCCCGGCCCGAGCACGACCATCCCGCACGGCCACTACCGCGACTGGTACACCGGCCCGCGCTCGCCGATGACACCCGGCCGGCTCCAGTACGTCGGGCTCGTCCGGCGGTACAAGGGGGTCGAGGGGCTGGTCGAGGCCTTCCGCTCCGTCGCGGACGACGCGCTGACGCTCGACATCGCGGGGGCCTCGTCGTCCCCGGAGCTCGCGGCCACCGTCACCGCCCTTGCCCACACCGACCCGCGGGTCAGCCTGCGCTTCGACTACCTGTCCGACGACGAGCTCGTCACCGCCGTGACCGCGGCGGAGCTCGTGGTGCTGCCCTACCGGTTCATGCACAACTCGGGGACCGTCCTGGCGGCGCTCTCGCTCGACCGGCCGGTCCTCGTCCCGGACACGCCGGTCAACGCCGACCTGGCCGCCGAGGTCGGGCCGGGCTGGATCCACACCTTCGCCGGGGACCTGACGGCCGGTGCCATCGAGGCGGCGCTGTCCGCGGCGCGCGCGCCTCGCGCGCCGTCCCCGGACCTGAGCGCACGCGAGTGGGACGACGCCGGGCAGGCGCACCTCGCCGTCTACCGGGCTGCCCTGTCTCGTGCGGGGTCCCGCGGAGGGCCGTCCCGCCGGGGATCGTCCGGCACGAGCTCCGCCGCGCTGCGCTCCGGGGCGTCCACGTGAGCACGGCCCGGGTGGGCGCGCCCTGGCGGTCCGTCGGCAACAGCGCGGTCGTCCAGGTGGTCGTGACCGGCTTCTCCGGGCTGCTCGGCATGGTGACCGCGCGCCTGATCATCGAGCAGTTCGGCGTCGCCCAGTACGCCCAGTACGGGCTCCTGACGTCCCTGCCCGCGCTGATCCCGTTCGCGGACCTGGGCGTGGCCGCCGTGGTGGTGAACGCCATGGCGTCGACGGACCGGGTCGACACCGACCCCGTCGTGCGCAGGACCCTGACCAGTGCCTTTCGGGTGATGCTCTGCTCGGGCCTCGTGATCGCCACCGTTGGCGCCCTGCTCGGGCTGCTCGGCTGGTGGCCGATGCTGCTCGGCCCCGGCCTGCTCGACGGCGGCGCGGCGACCGCGACGGTGTGCGTCATGGTCCTCGGCCTGGCGCTGCCGCTCGGCGTCGGCGCCCGGATCCTGGTGGGACTCGGCCGAAACGCCCTGCAGATCGCGCTCACCGGCCTCACCGCGCCGCTGGTCATGGCGGGCGTGCTCCTGGTCCTGCTGACCGGGAACGGTTCGGGCACCTTCCTCGCCGTCGCCTCCTACGCCGCGGCGGCCATCGTCGCGGTGGTGCTGCTGATCACTGCGTCCCGCCTGGTCCGACCCCAGGTCGGTGCCGCGTTCCGCGACGTGCCCCGGCTCCGGGCCGTCCCAGGGGTCCCCGTGTTCGACACCGCGTGGCCCATGCTCGTGCAGATGGTCTCGCTGCCGATCGCCATGCAGACCGGCCGGATCCTGCTGAGCCACCAGGGCACGCCCCTCGACCTCGCGCGGTACAACCTCGCGTCCCAGCTCTTCGGGGTGGTCCTCGCCGCAGTCGCGACGGCCGGGGTCGCGCTGTGGCCCCACTTCGCGCGGGCCCGGAGCCAGTCGGTCAAGGCGTCGCCCTTCCGGGCCACCGGCGTGTTCGTCGTGGCGGGCATCGTGCTGGCGCTGGTCCTGACCGCCCTGCTGCCGGTGGTGGTCCCGCTGGTGACGGGCAAGGAGTTCGGCCTCACCGCGTCGATCGTCGCGGCGTTCGTCGTGTTCACGGTGCTGCAGGCGGCCAAGTACCCCGTCGGCATGTACATGACCGACGGCCCCGGCCTGCGGGCGCAGGTGCTCCCGATCGTGTTGATGATCCCCCTGAACCTTGGCCTGACCTGGTGGGCGATCCCGCACCTCGGCGCGGCCGGCCCCGTGTGGGCGACGTCGGTATCGGTGCTGGTGTGCCAGGTGGTCCCCAACATGCTGTGGGTGCGCCGCTCCATGGCGCGGCAGGCGTGACCCGATGTGCGCAGCAGACCTGACCCCGCCGGATACGAGGAGCTGAACCCATGGTCGACGTCGGAGTCGTCTTCCCCGAGGGGCGGGGCGTGGCCCGCTGGGCCGAGCGTCACGCCGACAGCCCCGTGCCCAGCCGGTGGCCGTACGGCCTCGACGGTCTCGCGGCACCTGGCCTCACGCTGACGGACCGCGAGGTCCGGCCCGCATCGCGCGTCGCCACCCAGGCCTACGCACGCGGGCTGGCCCTCCCGGCGTCCGGCGGCCCCAAGCTGGACGTCGCGATCGCGTGGGAGGAGTCGCTGGCGGTCGCCATGCGCTCCCAGGTGCGGGCCCGCCGCCGCGTCTGCGGCGTCATCTGGGCGACCGACGCCGTCGCGGCGGGCGCTGTCACGCCCGCGCTGCGCGCCGCGCGCACCGCCCTGCGGAACATGGACGCGCTCTGGACCCTCGCCCGCCCGCAGGTCGAGGAGGTGGAGTCCTGGCTGGGCAAGGGCCACCCGCCCGTCCATCACCTGCCGTTCGGGGTGGACACGGAGTTCTACGCGCCGTCGGCCTACCCGGAGCGACCGCTGATCGCGAGCATCGGCGGCGACCGCGACCGGGACCCCGAGACGCTGTACGCGGCGCTGGAGCTCGTGCTGCGGGCCCGGCCCGACGTCCGGGTCGTCGTCGGCTCCAGAAGCCCGCTGCCGGTTCCGTCGGGCGTCGAGCGGCACGAGTTCATCCCGCACGACGAGGTGCGGCGGCTGTTCGCGCGCGCGTCCGTGGTCGCTATCGCGACGCGCCCCAACTCGCACGTCTCGGGGATGACCGTGGCCCTGGAGGCGGGCGCGTGCGCCCGGCCCGTCGTCACCTGCGCCACCCCCGGGATGGACGACTACGTGCTGCCGGGCGAGACCGGCGAGCTGGTGCCGGCGGAGTACCCGGAGGCGATGGCCGCGGCCATGCTCGGGCTGCTCGAGGACCAGGACCGCGCCGCGCGCATGGGCCTCGCCGCACGGGAGCACGTGGTGGCACACCACTCGACGCATGTCATGTGCGAGGCGCTGCGCACGATCGCGCTCGGCTGAGCGCCTGGCGGTCGGGGAAGCAGTACGTCCGCGAGGTTCGTTGCTCTGCGTAGACATCGTCTACGCAGAGCAACCGACTCCGGATTCCTACAGTTTCCCCGGAGGCAGCTTCCCCGGAGGCAGTCTCCCCGGAGGTCCGGTCATCAGCGCCTCCAGCACTCCCCTGGTCACACCGCGCCACGGAGCCAGACCCTCGACGAACTGCCGCCGCCCGCCGCGCAGCGCCACCGCGCGGGCGGCGCGCGGCAGCGTCCGCCGCCATCGCCGGACGTCGGCCGGGCCGAGGTTCTTGGCCGCGAACAGCATCCGGTTGCGGATGTCGTACCGGTAGTACGTCTCGCTCTTGGCCCGGCCCCTGGACTCCTGGGTCCCGCCCTCGTCGTGCACCACGTCCGCGTCGTCGACCACCTCGAGCCGGGCCCCGAGCTCCACGGCCCGCCACGACAGGTCGACGTCCTCCCAGTAGAGGAAGTAGTCCTCGTCGAACCCGCCGAGCTCCCGCCAAAGCTCCGCCCCGACGGCCAGGCACGCGCCGCTGAGCCACGGCACGTCGTCGGGCGCTGTGGAGCGGCCGCTCATGGTGCCGTCCGCGCGGCGCAGGTAGGTGAGGCCGCGCGAGTAGACCTCGCCGTCGGGCCGGTGGATCCGGGGCGCGGCGAGCACCCGGTCGTGCGAACGGGCCGCGTCCGCGAGCGCCGCCAGGCCGGCCGGATCCGTCCACGCGTCGGGGTTGAGGAACACCACCACCCGCGCGCCGGCCGCCAGCGCGTGCGCCGCGCCGAGGTTCGAGCCGCCGCCGAACCCGACGTTCGTCGCCGGCGTCAGGAGCGCCCAGCCCTGGTCGGCCGCCAGACGCGTCACGGCGGCCCGCTCTCCCGCACCGCTGAAGCTGTCCACGACGACCACCCGCACGCCGCTGTCCCCGACCGTGCGGGGCAGGTTCGCCGCGAGCAGGCCCGACGAGCCGTAGCTGACGACGACCAGCGCGACGTCGTCGAGCCCGCTCACAGCGCGCGCACCTCGCGGAACCACTTGACCAGCGCGAGCACCAGGAAGGCCGCGGTGCAGGCGGTGATCGTCGCGTAGACCCACAGGAAGACGTGCGGCGCGCCGAGCAGCAGGAACGTCCAGCACAGCACGCCGTAGTCGGTGGGCAGCACCAGGACCGACCGGAGCCACGGGAAGCGGCCCTCGGTGGGCGCGACCGACCGCACGCCGTGCGCGCGGCGGAGCTGGTCGGTGAGGATCATGGCGAAGAACAGGACGCTGCTGACGACCACCGAGACGAGCGGGACGACCAGCCAGACGAGGTCGACGACGTCGTGCACCACGAGGCCCACCGCGAGCGCCAGCGGGAGGGTCACCACCTTGATCGCGTCGACCACGTGGTCGAGCCACTCGCCCGCGGGGCTGCCGAGGCCGGTGAGGCGCGCTACCTGGCCGTCGGCCGAGTCCCAGGCGTAGCCGAGGACGAGCAGCAGGGTGATCGCGGCGCCCTGGCCCCAGGAGGGCGGCAGCGCGACGAGCAGTGCGATGCCGCTGAACGTGAAGAGCGCGCTGACGCCCGTGACCGCGTTAGGGGTCAGGCCGAGCTTGTACGCGGCCGCCGCGAGGTACCTGCCGATGCGGCGGTTCACGAACCGCGAGTAGGCGGGCGCGCCGCGTGCTGCGCCCTTCTGCGCGCCACCGAGCCGGGCCAGGACCGCGCCGTACGGCTCGCGGAGAGTCTCAGTCATCGGCTGTCACCGTTCCTGCCGTCGTTCCCGGCCAGGCCCACTCGGGGGCGTTCCGACGTCGTGCGAGGCGCTTCGGCCCGGGCGTCCGCCGGGCGGCGAGGTCGTGGGCGAGCTGCTCGTAGCCGTCGGCGACGAGGTCCCAGTCGTAGGCGGTCGCGCGCTCGGCGAGGGCCTTGCCCCGGTCGGTGCACCCGGCGACGTCGTCCTCGGCCTCGGCGAGCCGTGCGGCGACGTCGGCGGGCGTGCGGAAGTACCGTCCGGCGTCCCCGAGCACGTCACGGTTGAACGCGACGTCGTACGCGGCGGTCGCCGTGCCGCCGCCGATCGCGCGGAGCAGTGACGGGTTGGTCCCGCCGACAGAGTGGCCGTGCAGGTAGGTGAGGGCCCCGGCGTAGAGCTGGTCGAGCAGGCCCTGGTCCCAGACACCGCCCAGGAGGCGCACGCGCGGGTCGCTCGCGGCGAGGTCGGAGATGCGCCGGGTGTACCCGTGCGAGTACGGCGCGGAGCCGACGACGACGAGCGGCCGGACCGCGTCGCCCGCGACGTACCCCTCGACGATGACGTCGACGTGGTTCTCCGGCTCGAACCGCGCGACCACGAGGTGGTAGCCGTTCGGGGTCAGGCCGAGCTCGGCGAGGCGCTCGTGGCCCACGTCGGTGAGGTCCGGCGCGCCGTAGGTGATGAGGCGGCTGTCCGCGCCGTACTCGTCGCGGTAGTAGTCGGCGATGCCCTGCGCGTCCGCGATGAGGGCGTCCGAGAGCCGCACGGCCGCCGTCTCGGCGGCGCGGTAGTAGCGCTGCCCGGTGGGGCCCCACTTGGCGCGCCGCCACTCCAGCCCGTCGACGTGCGTGGCGACCGGGATGCGGGCCGCGCGCAGCACGGGCAGCAGCGGCGCGTTGGCCGCGTTGAACACGAACGCCACGTCCGTGCGGTGCCGCGCGAGGTGCGCCACCGAGAGCGCGGTGTGGCTCAGCGTCTCCAGGGAGCGCCGGCGCGCCGCGGGCAGCGTGACGAGCTCCATGCCCAGGTACTCCGTGGGGGCCGGGCCCGCATCGCCCTCGGCGTCGGGGCCACGGCGGCAGTAGACCCGGACCCGGTGCCCGCGCGCGGCGAGGCGGGACCCGATCTCCTCCACGGCCGTCTCGAACCCCCCGTACCGGGCCGGGACACCACGGGTGCCGACCATCGCGACATGCAGGGGTTTCGGAGGCATGCCGGGAGCGTAGGTCGCGTCAGTTGCCTGGAACACCCCGGAGAGTGGGTGAACATGCCATTTCACCCCTCCGGAGCCGCCCGGACCACAGCACGTCGGACGACCAGCAGGCGCCCGAGCTGCGCCCGGTACCGCTGCGCGCCGAACCGCTCGGCGGCGTCCTGCCGGCCGGCTGCCGCCAGCGCGGACGCGCGTGCCGGGTCGTCGAGCAGCTCGGCGATCGCGTCGGCGAGGGCCACCGGGTCCTCGGGCCGCACGAGCAGGCCGGTCTCCCCGTCCTTGACGATCTCCGCGAGCCCCTGTGTGCGGCTCGCCACGACGGGCCGCCCGGCGAGCATCGCCTGGACCGCCACGTTGCCGAACGGCTCCACCCGCGACGGCACGACGACGACGTCGCCCCTCGCGAACCACTCCCACGGGTCCGCGTACCCCACGAGGTCGACGGCGCCGGCCAGGTCGTCCGCCGCGGCCCGCACCCGGAGCTGGTCCTCGAACCACTCGTAGCCCGCGAACACCGAGCCGCACAGCGTCAGCCGCACGTCCCGGCCGTTGCGCCGCAGGAGCGCCACCGCCTCGAGTGCCACGTCGGACCCCTTGCGCGGCGACAGGCGCCCGACCAGCACGACGTGCGCGGACCCCGGAGCCGCGCCGGTGCCGTCGCCCACACCGCCACCCACACCGCCGTCTGCCGCGGAGCCCTCCGGCGGCCCCGGCACGCCGTTGTAGACCACGCGTGTGCGCTGCCGCAGCGCCGGGACCGCCGACACGACGACGTCGCGCGCGGCGGCGGAGTTCACGACGACGGTGCGCGCGAGCAGGAGCGGAGCCGCGAGCCCCACCCGGACCACCCACCGCGCGTCGGCCTCCGCCTCGTGCACGTGGCACACGGGTGCCACCCCGGCGAGCCGGGCGGCGACCAGCCACGCGGGAATGGTCAGGGTGTTGACGAGGACGGTGTCCGGCCGCACGCGGCGGATCAGCCGCGTCATCGGGCCGAGCGCCCGCAGCGTGGCGACGCCGAGGGTCGCGATGCCCCGCGGCGTCAGGTGCGCCTTGCGCAGCACCGGCATGTCGAGCGTCTCCACCCGCGCGCCGACGTCGCGCATCCGCTCGGCCAGCGGTCCGTCGCCGGGCAGCACGACGACGACGTCCGCGCCGGCGTCGACGCATCCGGCAGCGGTCTCGACGAGCTGGAGGTCCGAGCCGTAGAGCTCGACGGACGCGTGCGCGAGAAGAACCGTCGTCATGATCGCCAACTGTGCCAGCCGGGCACCGGACAGGAGATCTGGGACCGGGTGAACTCCGGACGGAACGCAGGGTGAAAGCAGGATGGGCGAAATATTGCTGCTTCTGCCGGAATCGCCCGTCCGAGAGGTGAAAATTGAGAACTACCGGGTGACTTCCATCGGTTCACGCCGCGATGTCCGTCCTTTCGCCGTAACTTATTCACACCCACGGAGCGCGCACAGCGACCGTCGGGTTCCACAAATCACCCCACGACGTCGTTGACGCCGGGGATGCACGTGTCCCGATACACACATGCCAGCAGGAACCGAAGGGATCGAGAGTGACCGCACACTCGGTTGACGGCGAGCCGCCACGTCTCTTCTCCGTACCGTCCGACCCCGCCACGGGCAACGACCCGATGGCCGGTGGCGTATCGGTCGGTGCGCAGTCCGAGGGCGCGCGCGTCCGGCAGCTCCGGGCCGCCGCGCTGCCGCGTGCGCGGACCGGCTGGCAGGCCGGCTACCAGGCGCGGCTCCGGCTCACGGATGCCATGGTGGTCGGGGTCACCCTGCTCACCGCCTACGGCGTGCAGCTCGCGCTCAGCGGTACCTCGCAGTGGTCCACCATCGGTCCGCTGCACGCGGCCGCCGGCCTGCTGCTGGCCACCGCCTGGCTCGCCGCGCTCGCCACGAACCGCGCCTACGACGTGCGCTTCTTCGGCCGGGGCATGTCCGAGTACCAGCGCGTCCTCGACGCCACCTGGAAGTCGTTCAGCCTGATCGTCCTGATCGCGTGGGTGACCGCCTACTCGGAGGCCCGCACCCTGCTCCTGGTCGCCTTCCCGCTCGGCATGGTCGGCCTCGTCGCGTCGCGCTACCTCTGGCGCCAGCACCTGCTGCGGCAGCGACGCCGCGGCGACGGCGGTCTGACCATCCTCCTGGCGGTCGGCGACCGCGAGCAGGCGACGCGCCTGATCCGGCTGCTCAACGGCGCCCCGGAGCAGGAGTTCGTGGTGTCCGGCGTCTGCCTCACGAACGGCGCCCAGCCGGGCGAGCGCCTGAGCGGCGTCCCGGTGCTCGGCGACCTCAGCGACGTCGGGCTGACGGCGCACGAGATGGGCGCCGGCGCCGTCGCCGTGTGCAGCTCGCACGAGATCACCGCCGACGTCGTGCGGCGGCTGGGCTGGGAGCTCGAGCGGTACGGCGTCGACCTGATGCTCACCGCGGAGCTGGCCGACGTCGCCGTCCCCCGCATCACCGTCTCACCGGCGCCCGGCATGTCGCTGCTGCACGTGGACACGCCCCGCTTCGAGGGACCCAAGTTCTCCGTGAAGCAGGTCATGGACTGGGGCCTGACCGCGGTGCTGACGGTCCTGGTCTCGCCGATCCTGCTCGCCATCATGCTGGCCGTCGCCCTGACCAGCCGTGGTCCGGTGTTCTACCTCTCGCAGCGCGTTGGCCGGGGCGGGCAGCTCTTCCCGATGGTCAAGTTCCGCACGATGTACGTCGGCGCGGACCGGGACGTCGTCGCGCTCGCCGCCGTCAACGAGGCGGAGGGCCCGCTGTTCAAGATGCGCTCCGACCCCCGAGTCACGCGCGTCGGGCGGTTCCTGCGCCGCTACTCGCTCGACGAGCTGCCCCAGCTCTTCAACGTGCTCCGCGGGCACATGAGCCTCGTCGGCCCGCGCCCGCCGCTGCCCCACGAGGTGGCGGCCTACGAGGAGCGGATGAAGCGCCGGCTGCTCGTCAAGCCGGGCATGACCGGCCTGTGGCAGGTCACCGGGCGCTCGGACCTGTCGTGGGAGGAGTCGGTCCGGCTCGACGTCTACTACGCCGAGAACTGGACGCCCTTCCTGGACCTGCTGATCCTGGCCCAGACGGCTCGCGCGGTGATCTCGGCCCGAGGGGCTTACTAGCCGGGACCAGCCGGGACGGGACGCGTCAGGCCCGGGTCAGGCGCATCGGGGTGTGCGGGATGCCGTCCTCCAGGAACTCCGCGCCGTCCTGCTCGAACCCGTGCTTGCCGTACCAGCGGGTCAGCGGGGACTGGGCGTCCAGCACGACGTCGCGGGTGTCGCCCGAGTCGTCGATGTAGCGCAGCGCCGCGCGCATGAGGTCGTCGGCGTGCCCCTTGCCCCGCGCGCCCTTGACCAGGGCGACGCGGCCGATGCGCCAGACGTCGCCGTCGTCGAGCACGCGCGCGGTGCCCAGCACGCGGGTCCCGCCGTCGGACACCGAGTCGGGCGCCGCCTCCCCGAGGCCCACCACGTGCACGGTGGAGGGTTCCAGGTCGCGCCCGTCCAGGTCCCCGTAGGGGCAGTCCTGCTCGACGACGAACACGTCCTGGCGCAGCTTCCACACCCCGTAGGCGATGGTGACGTCGAGCTGGTCAAGAGGGACAGTGATGATCTGCACGGGGTCGATGCTCTCATTCAACGGGCAGGTGCCGCTGCCACCAGTCCAGGATGATCTCGAAGCGCTGCTGCCGGTGCCGCGGACGGCCGGAGCGGGACAGCTCGTGGTTCTCGCCGGGGAAGACCACCAGCTCCGTCTCGACGCCGTGCCGCTTGAGCGTCGAGTAGTAGCGCTCCGCCTGGGACAGCGGGCAGCGCAGGTCTAGCTCGGAGTGCATGACGAGCGTCGGCGTACGGACCTGCCCGGCGACCGCCTGCGGCGACTGCGCGGCGATCTGCTCGGGGCTCTCGCCCACGTACTCCAGGCCGAAGAACGAGCCGATGTCGCTGGTCCCGAAGAACACCTCCGGGTCGAGGAACCCGCGCTCGACGATCGCGCCGGCGAACCGGTGGTCGTTGGCGATGGCCCACGCCGTGAGGTACCCGCCGTACGAGCCGCCGAGCACACCGACGCGCGCGCCGTCGAGGCGCCCGTCAGCGGCCGCCGCGCCGTCCAGGAAGTCCAGCACGTCGTGCAGGTCGACGGTGCCCATCGCCTGACGGATCGCCCGGCCGTGGGCCTGCCCGTACCCCGCTGAGCCGCGCGGGTTGCAGTACACGACCGCGTAGCCGGCGTCGACCAGCACCTGCACCTCGTCGAACAGGCCGACCCCGTAGGAGGCGTAGGGGCCGCCGTGGATCATCAGCAGGGTGGGGAACCGGCCGGTGCCCTCGGGAACCGCGATCCAGCCGTGCACCGGGTACCCGTCGCGGCCGGTGACGGTCAGCTCTTTCGGGGTCACGATGCCGGTCGCGCGCAGCGGCGCGGAGAAGTCCGTCCGACGCCGGAGCGCACCACCGGCGGCCCCCGCCAGCTCCACCACCCCCACCTCGCCGTACGTGCCGGGGTCCGAGTACGCGACGGCGAGGCGGCCGCCCGCGGCGTCGAACTCCGAGACGACCACGTCGCCGCTGGTCAGCGGGGTTGTGGCCCCGTCGTCGGAGATGCGGACCACCTGCTGGGTGCCACGGCTCGCGAGGGCGAGCAGCACGCCGCCGTCGGGCAGGGGCAGCGGCTCGCCGCCGACCTCCTGGGTCTCCGGGTCGGTGAGGCGGCGCGGCGCGGCGTCGGCCCACGCGGACAGCACGTACAGCGCGGCGTTCCGCGCGACGAAGTCCTTGCCCTCCGCGCCGACGTCCTGCGCGACGACGTACAGCTCGCCACCGGAGCCGAACGCGATCGCCTGCGGGCCGAGCGTGCCGAGGTCGACCTCGGAGCCGCCGCCGGTCGCCGGCGCGCCCAGCGGCAGCACACGCACCGCGCCCCTCGGCACCTGTCCCTTGCCCTGCTCACGTTCGGCGATGACGCCGATCGAGCCGCCGTCCGGGGTGAAGGCGATACCGCTGTGGTCGACGTCGTCGGTGGTGAGCTGCCGCGGTTCCGGCACGGTGGGCCGCGGCTCGGGCTCGCCCTCCGCGGTCGGGACCGGCTGCACCACCGGCTCGGCGGCGACGTCGGGCACGTCGACGAGGAACGCGTGCTGCGGGCGGTCCCTGTGGTAGCCGAGGCCGTTGCGGGTCCAGCTCCACCCGGTGATGCGGCGCGGCGGCTCGGCACCCGGCGCGATGCCCTCGACCGAGCCGTACCGGCCCGGCTCGGGCTCACGGCTCAGGAAGGCGATGCGCCTGCCGTCGGGCGACCAGCGGAAGTCGGTGACGCCCAGCTTGCGGTCCGTGACCTGCACGGCCTCGCCGCCGCCGGTCGGCAGCACCCAGAGCTGCGGCGCCGACTGGGGCTCGGCGCGCAGGAAGGCGATCAGGGCGCCGTCGGGCGAGATGCGCGGCGCGGTGTCCCGGAAGCCGCGGGTGAGACGCCGGGACGGATCGCCGGTCTCGCCGGCCGAGCCCCCCGTCGAGCCCGTCGAGACCCCGCCCGCCGGCCCCAGCGGCACCCGCCAGAGCTGCCCGACGGTGGCGTCGGCGTCGAGATCGGGGCGGGTCACCGACACGACTGCCCAGGTGCCGTCGGGATGGACGGCGGGCCGGGAGACGGTTCGGATCAGCGGGAGGTCGGTGGCCTGCATGGGCCGGACACTACCCTTACCGACATGTCCGAAACACAGCAGACCGACGCCCCCACGAGCGCTCACGAGGCCTGGGGCGAGCCGCGCACCCGCGAGCTGACCTGGTACGACCCGATGCAGATCGCCGCGCAGGCACCACTGATGTCGGGTGTCGAGTTCCTGACCCGGATGCGCGAGGGCGTCATCCCGCCGCCGCCGATCGCCGCGCACTTCGGCCTCGACATCGACGTCGTGGAGGAGGGCCGGGTCACGTTCACCTGCACGCCGGACGAGTCCGGCTACAACCCGATCGGCACGATCCACGGCGGCGTCCTCTGCACACTCCTGGACACCGTGTGCGGCTGCGCCATGCAGTCGGTGCTGCCCCAGGGCAAGGGCTACACGTCGGTCGAGATCAAGGTCAACTACGTCAAGGCCGTTCGTGGCAACAGCGGCCCGCTGACCGCGGAGGGCACGGTGGTCAAGGCGGGTTCGCGCGTCGGCTTCACGGAGGCGGTGGTGCGGGACGCGACCGGCGCGGTGGTGGCGACGGCGTCGAGCACGCTGCTGGTCTTCGACCTCCCGACCGCGACCCGGTGACCGAGCGGACCCAGTGACCGAGCGATTGTGCCCGGATCCCGCCCCTCATCCGGGCACAATCGCTCGGTCTCACGCAGCGGCGCCGGAGTGCGCCATTGTGCCCAGAGGAGGGGCGGGTTTCCGGCATGATCGCTCGGTCTCACCCATCGTCACGGGGTGATGAGCAGGCCGATCACCCAGGCGGCCGCCGCGATCAGCGAGCCCGCGAGCTGCACACCGATGGTGATCAGCGTCGCCTGGACGGCGGCCTTGGTGGCGCCCCAGGCTGCTCGCACGTCCTTGCGGCGCGCCCACTCCAGCAGGAAGATCGCGCCGACGAAGAACAGGAACAGGCCGATCACGGGGATCACGAAGAACCCGATGATGCCCGCTATGCCGCCCACGGCGAGGGTCAGCACGGGTACGTCGGCCTTGCGCATGTGCTTGCCGGCAAGGATCCACTGGAGCACCTCGGCGATGGCGATGGCGACCGCCGCGACGCCGAAGACCACCCAGGCCTCCACGCCGCCCGTCATGATCGCCCACACGAGGATGCCGCCCAGCACGAGCACGGCGCCAGGCAGCACCTGGACGACTATGCCGATGAGTCCGGCGAAGATTGCGACACCGACGAGTACCTCTGCCCAAACGTCCACGGCCGGAGCCTAGCGGTCCCAGGACGCCCGCTCGGCCAAACCCGGCCGGACGTCCGAGCCGGGCGGCGCAGTGCCCGTCTACCCTGCTCACCATGACGCGTGATGTGGCTGGATACCTGGCCCGGCTGGGCCTCGACGAGCGCCCGCCGGCGACCGTCGAGACCCTCTTCGAGATCCACCGGCGGCACGCCGAGCGGATCCCGTACGAGAACCTGCACACCATGCTCGGCAGTCCGCCGGCCATCGACGCACGCGCCACGCTGGCCCGGGTGGCCGCTGGCGGCAACGCCGGCTACTGCTTCCACCACAACGGCATCCTGACCGCTGTGCTCCGGGAGCTCGGCTACGACGTCGTGCCGGCGTGGGGCCACAACTGGGACACCGAGGCCGGGCGCAGGGACGTGCACGTCGGGCACCTCGCGATGCACGTCCGCGGGCTCCCCACCGCCGACAACCCCGGCGGCCTCTGGTGGCCGGACGTCGGCTGCGGCGACGGCCTCCACGACCCGCTGCCGCTGCTCGCGGGCGAGTACCGGCAGGGCCCGTTCACCTACCGGATCGAGCTGCGCGACGGCGGGTGGACGTTCCACCACGACACCCAGGGCAGCTTCGGTGCCGTCGACCTCTTCGACGAGGAGCTGACGCCGGAGCGGGAGGAGGCGGCGCACCGCCGCCTCACGGCCCCGGCGGACGGCGCGTACGCGCGCAAGCTCGTCGTCCAACGGCGGCTGCCCGACGCCGCGGAGACGCTGCGCGGCTGCCTGTTCACCCGCACCGGCTCCCGAACGGAACGGGTCGAGCTCACGGCGTACGACGACTGGCGCGACGGGCTCCGGACGCTGGGCATCGCGCTGCGGGGCATCGACGACGACGCCCTGCGTGGCCTGTTCGACCGCAGCCTGGCCGCCCACCGGGAGTGGCTGGCGACCAGGGCGGCTGGCTAGCGGTCAGCCGGTCAGTTCCAGAAGACCGCGACCAGGATGTTCACCAGGGTCAGGCCAAGCACCGCGCCCTTGAGACCCTTCGAGACGTCCTCACCCTTGCGGACCGCGATGACGGCGAGCACGGCGACGGCGAGCGCGATGACCAGCTTCACGCCGATCTTCGCCATCGACGGGCCGCCGTCGTCCCAGAGGCCGCCCATCTCGGCGACGCCGACCATGATCACGCCAGCGACGACGGCTCCCATGGCGCCGTGCGAGACACCCTTGTAGAGGGCCTTCGTGCGCATCGACGCGATCGAGCCACCGAACACCAGGGCCCAGCTCGCGAAGTGCAGGAACACGAAGACGTTGTAGAGGAACTCCATGGCCGCCAGCCTATCGGCGGCGGGACACCGCGGGTATTCACGGTGACCGCGGAACAGGGCAATTCCCTACCGTTTCGATAGGGAAATACATAGGCAGTATCGATGCACTCGATAGACATCCACTATGTGGACGACCTCTTCCGCCCTTTACCAGCGGCGGTTAACGTCATCGCCATGACCAAGGCAGCGCGCATCTTCCTCGTGACACCCCGTCACGAGATGCGAATGCCGACCTGTGCCTGCGACTGCTGTCGCAGCTGTCAGCTCTGACGCGCCCCTCGCCCCTGCAAGGTCAGCGCGCGCCGCCGGCCCGCAGCACTGAGTCCCTGGTCACACCCGGGAATCGGCCGCCTGTGCCCGTACGACGCGCACAACTCCCCCAGCCACAGCTTCCATGCCCGCGCGCACCGCACGAACAGGACCCACTACATGGTCAACACGGCCCCTGCCCAGCCCCGAGCGACGACGAAGCGCCCTGCTCGTCCGAACGGCCAGTGGAAGATCGACGGCACCGCCCCCCTGAACCACAACGAGGAGTTCAAGGCGGAGTCCGACCCGTTGGAGGTCCGTGACCGGATCGAGCGGATCTACGCCAAGGAGGGCTTCGACTCCATCCCCGGCGACGACCTGCACGGCCGGTTCCGCTGGTGGGGCCTGTACACACAGCGCAAGCCCGGGATCGACGGCGGCAAGACCGCGACGCTCGAGCCGCACGAGCTCGAGGACAGGTACTTCATGCTTCGCGTCCGGATCGACGGCGGGGCGCTCACGACCGAGCAGCTGCGCGTCATCGCGGGCATCAGCACGGACTTCGGCCGCGGCTCCGCCGACATCACCGACCGCCAGAACCTCCAGCTGCACTGGATAGAGGTCGAGGCGATGCCGGAGATCTGGCGCCGCCTGGAGGCCGTGGGGCTGAGCACCACGGAGGCCTGCGGGGACGTCCCGCGCGTGATCCTGGGCAGCCCGGTCGCTGGTGTGGCCAAGGACGAGCTGATCGACCCCACTCCGGTGATCGAGGAGATCCAGGAGCGCTTCATCGGTGACCCGGCGCTGGCGAACCTGCCCCGCAAGTTCAAGTCGGCGATCACGGGCCACCCGAGCCTCGACGTGGTGCACCAGATCAACGACGTCTCGTTCGTCGCCGTCGACCACCCCGAGCACGGGATCGGCTACGACGTCTGGGTGGGCGGCGCGCTGTCGACCGCGCCGCGCCTCGCGGAGCGCCTGAACGCCTTCGTCTCCCCCGCGGAGGCCCCCGAGGTCTGGCACGGCGTGGTCCGCATCTTCCGCGACTACGGCTACCGCCGGCTGCGCAACAAGGCCCGCCTGAAGTTCCTGCTCGCGGACTGGGGCACCGAAAAATTCCGCGAAGTTCTCGAATCGGAGTACCTGGGCTACCGGCTGCGCGACAGCATCGAGCCGCCGTCGCCGGCCTCGCTCGGGCTGGACGAGCGCGGCGACCACGTCGGCATCCACGAGCAGCACGACGGCCGCTTCTACATCGGCGCCGCACCAACGGTGGGCCGCGTCTCGGGCGAGATCCTCGCGCGGCTCGCCGACCTGGCCGAGGCGCACGGCAGCCGCAGGGTCCGCCTGACGCCGCAGCAGAAGCTGCTGGTGCTCGACGTCGCCGAGGACGAGGTGGAGCCCGTCGTCGCGGGCCTCGCCGAGCTCGGGCTGCAGGCCCGGCCGAGCAACTTCCGCCGGAACACGATCGCGTGCACGGGCATCGAGTACTGCAAGCTCGCGATCGTCGAGACCAAGGCGACGTCGGACCAGGCGATCACGCAGCTCGAGGAGCGCCTCGGGGACCTGAAGAACCTCAAGCCGCTGAGCCTGCACGTCAACGGCTGCCCCAACTCCTGCGCGCGCATCCAGACCGCCGACATCGGCCTCAAGGGCCAGCTCGTCCTGGACGACGACGGCAACCAGGTCCCCGGCTTCCAGGTCCACCTGGGTGGCGGCCTGACATCGCTGGACCGGGACGACGCCGGGCTCGGGCGCACCGTGCGCGGGCTCAAGGTGACCGCCGACGGGATCGGCGACTACGTGGAGCGGGTCGTGCGCAGGTACGACGCCGACCACGACGGCGAAGAGACGTTCGCACAGTGGGCACACCGCGCCGACGAGGAGGCTCTCAGATGACCACGACAGCAGCCGCACCAGCGTCCTCTCTGCCGCTCTCCGGGCAGGGCTCGGTGGTGAACCCGCGCCTCGCGCGGGTCCGCGCCCGGGCCGCCGCCCGCGAGAGCATCCGTGCCATGCGACCGGCCGCGCGGGCCAAGCGCCGCCGTCGCACCCCTGAGGAGCTGCGCGCCGTGGTGGAGCGCGGGCAGGCGCAGCTCAACGCCTGCGGGGACACGCCGGAGGCGGACGCGCAGGCCGTCATCGCCTGGGCCGTGCGCGAGTTCGGGCCGTACATGGCGGTGGCCTCCTCGATGCAGGACACCGTGCTGTCCCACCTCGTGTCCGAGCAGTTCCCGTTCGTGGACGTGCTGTTCGGCGACACGGGCTACCACTTCGCCGAGACGCTCGGCACCCGCGGCGCCGTCGAGATCGAGCTGGACGTGAACGTCGTCGACGTGCGCCCCGAGCTGACCGTGGCCGAGCAGGACGCCGCGTACGGGCCCAAGCTGCACGACCGCGACCCCGAGGCCTGCTGCGCCATGCGCAAGGTCGCGCCGATGAAGAAGGCGCTCGAGAACTACGAGGCGTGGGCCACCGGCGTACGCCGCGAGGAGACCGCCGCACGCGCCAACGCCCAGCTCGTGTCCTGGGACGAGCGCAACGGCGTCGTCAAGATCAACCCGATCGCCGCGTGGACGGAGGAGCAGGTCGCGGAGTACGCCAGCAGGCACGGCCTCGTGATCAACCCGCTGCTCTCCGACGGCTACCCGTCGGTCGGCTGCGAGCCGTGCACCGCTCGGCCGCTGCCGGGCGAGGACGCGCGCTCCGGCCGGTGGGCCGGGCTCGACAAGGACGAGTGCGGTCTCCATGTCTGACGTCGCGCCGTTGCCGGCCGCCGGGGCGCACGATGGAGGGGTGGCGCACGAGATCTACCCGCTGGGGCTGAAGATCGCCGGGCGGCTCGTCGTCGTGGTCGGCGGCGGGCCGGTCGCCGCGCGCCGCGCCCGTGCGCTCGTCGAGGCGGGCGCACGGGTGCGCGTCATCGCACCCGACGTCTGCGAGGAGCTGTCGGTGCTGGCCCAGGTCTCGCCGCCCGGCGCTGTGGAGCTCGTCGCCCGCGCCTACCGTGCGGGCGACCTCGACGAGGCGTGGCTCGTGCACACGGCGACGGGTTCCCCCACGGTGGACCAGCAGGTGTCCGACGACGCCGAGCGTGCCCGGGTCTTCTGCGTCACCGCGGGCGACGCCTCGGTGGGCAGCGCCTGGGTTCCCGCTGTCGCCCGTACGGCCCTCACCGACGACGCCGAGGTCACCGTCGCGGTGACCGCGGGCCGCGACCCGCGGCGCGCCACGGCGATCCGCGACGCGGTGGCGGCCGCCCTGCAGTCGGGCACCCTCCCACTCCGCCGCCGCCGCCCCCGGATCGGCAAGGTAGAGCGTGTGTCCGACACACGCTCTACTTCGGCGACCAGTGCCGGCGCGGTAGAGCGTGCGTCGGGACGGGTCTGGCTCGTCGGCGGCGGACCCGGCGACACCGGTCTCGTCACAGCACGCGGCCGTTCGGTGCTCGCGCAGGCCGACGTCGTGGTCGTCGACCGGCTCGGCCCGCGCGCCCTGCTGCGCGAGCTGTCGCCCGACGTCGAGGTCATCGACGTCGGCAAGACGAGCGGCAACCACCCGGTGCCGCAGGACGAGATCAACGCGCTGCTGGTCCAGCACGCCCTGGCGGGGCGCGACGTCGTGCGCCTCAAGGGCGGCGACCCGTACGTGTTCGGTCGCGGCGGCGAGGAGCTCGCCGCATGCCGCGAGGCGGGCATCGAGGTGGCGGTCGTGCCCGGCGTGACCAGTGCCGTCTCCGTCCCCGCCGCGGCAGGCATCCCGGTCACGCACCGGGGCGTCGCGCGCGGCTTCAGCGTCCTGACCGGGCACGACGGCGCCGCGGGGGTGCCCGGCGGCGCCGACCACACGCTCGTGCTGCTCATGGGCGTCACCCGGCTGGCCGAGACGGCGGACGCCCTCGTGACCGCCGACCGTCCGGCGGACACCCCGGTCGCCCTCGTCGAGGACGGCTTCGGTCCCCGGCAGCGCGTCACGGTCGGCACGCTGGCGGACATCGCCGAGCGGGCCGCCGCCGTCGGCGTCCGACCGCCCGCGGTGATCGTGGTGGGCGACGTCGTCCGCCTCTCGCCCGCCTGGGCGCAACAAGCTCGTTGAGTGCTGGGTTTCTGCCGGCGCGAAGGCCATCAACCCGGCAAAAACCCAGCACTCAACGGAACTCTCTCCCTACCCGCGCTCCCAAGAAATAGTGCGGGTGATTTCGGCCGCCTATGGGGGAAAAGTCTTCAACTCCCCTTTTGCAGTAGGTCATGTTCCGGTAGGCATGCAGACGCCGCCATACTCGGCGGCCTTCTGCCCTGCCGTCACACGACCAATGCCGACGGCCTGATCTGGGAGAACGCATGAGAACAAGGACACGACGCACGCTCCGGTGCACGGTCGCCGCGATGCCTGCCATCGCGCTCGCCGTCGCCGGGCTCGCCGCGACCGGAGGTGCGACGACGGCGTCGGCCACCGGCACCAGCGCACCAACCATCCAGAGCTCAGAGCACTACATCAACTACGCCGACGTCGCCGCACAGCCCGAGATCGACGACGACATCGAGATCACGCCCGGCGGCCGCACCGTGCTCCACAGGGCCGAGGGCGAGACCGGCGTGGGCGTCGATGCGTCCGTCCAGGCCGCCTCGGACGAGATCGACAGGAAGTTCGCCGGCGGCAACCCCGCTGCGGCCCGGAAGCTCGCCGAGCTCGAGAACCAGGCGGTCGTCACGGGTTCGAGCCCCAAGGAGATCAAGCAGTCCCGCTACAAGCGCGCGCCGCAGACGCAGGAGGCCAAGCTCCTGACGATCCTGGTCGAGTTCAACGAGAACGCGAACGACGACTTCACCGACCAGATGGTGCCCACCTACTGGGGCTCGTCGGAGTGCATGCCGGGCAGCGTCCAGAACGGCCCCCTGCACAACAACATCCCGAACCCGGCCGACGCCTCGCAGCCGGACAACAACTCGATGTGGGTCAAGGACTTCTCGTCCGACCACTTCAACAAGATGCTCTTCAGCGAAAAGGGCATCACGAAGCGGGTCCGCCCGGACCTCACGGGGCCGGACGGCAAGCCGGGCATCGACATCTCCGGCTACACCATGAAGAACATGTACGAGGAGATGTCACGGGGCGCCTACACCGTCTCCGGCGAGGCCACGCCGTGGGTCAACGTGCCGCACTCCGAGGGCTACTACGGCGCGCAGCGCTGCTTCAAGAACGACGAGGGCGAGTGGGAGGCCGGCGCCTACCAGTCCATGAACGGCCACCCCGACAACCCGCTCGGCGCCGGCCAGCTCCCCATCGACGCCGTCGCGGCGCTCGCCGAGCTGCAGCCCGACTTCCCGTGGGCCGACTACGACATCGAGGACCAGGGCGACCGCGACGACGACGGCAACGTCCTCGAGCCGGACGGCGTCATCGACCACGTGGTCCTCGTCCACGCGGGTGAGGACAAGTCGGGCGGCGGTGGTGAGCAGGGCACCTACGCCATCTGGGCCCACTCGTCGGCCGTCGCGGGCGGCGCCGACATCCCCGGCACCGACCTGAAGCTCTCCAACTACATCGTGCAGCCGGAGGACTCCGGCGTCGGCGTGTTCGCCCACGAGTACGGCCACGACCTCGGTCTGCCCGACCTGTACGACACCGGTAGCGGCGGCGACTCCGACGTCGACTTCTGGGACCTGATGAGCTCCGGCTCGCACTCGGGCCCCATCTTCCAGTCGATGCCCACGCACATGGGCATCTGGGACAAGTGGGTGCTCGGCTGGGTGGACCCGGTCGAGGTGAACCCGGGAGACGACCCGACCAGCGTCAAGGTGGGCCAGGCGTCCCGCCCGCTGAAGGGTACGGCGGACGGCGTCAAGGTCAACCTGCCGGACAAGGAGATCACGCTCGGCACGCCGCACAGCGGCGAGGGCATGTGGTACTCCGGTGCCGACCAGGACTGGGCCGACGTGCGGCTGTCGCGGACCGTCGAGGTCCCGGCCGACGCCACGTTCTCCTTCTGGGCCGACTACGTGATCGAGGAGGACTGGGACTACGGCTTCGTCGAGGTCTCGACCGACGGCGGCGCCACCTGGGCGGAGCAGAAGGTCCTCGACGACGACGGGAACGAGATCACCACCCCGGACGGGTACGCGGACCCGAACGGCCGCATGGCCGACTTCGGCGACAAGAAGTACGGCCTGACCGGCACCACCGACGGCTGGGGCCACCTCAACGTTGACCTGTCCGCGTTCGCGGGGACCACCGTCGACATCCGGCTGCGCTACGCGACGGACGCCGCCTTCCAGGAGCGCGGCTGGTTCTCCGACGACTTCGAGCTCACCAGCGGTGACACGGTCGTGTGGAGCGACGACGTCGAGACGACGGACCCGGGCTGGACCACCGAGGCGACGACGTTCGTCGACACCACCGGCGCCGGCTGGCACACCACCTCCGGCTCGTCGGTCCAGGCGCAGTACTACCTGGTCGAGTGGCGGAACCTGGACGGCTTCGACAAGGGCCTGAAGTACGGGTACGACTCCACCTACGCCGCGCCGCAGACGGACGCGTGGAAGGTCGAGAAGGTCGCGTACAACGCGCCGGGCATGCTCGTCTGGTACCGGGACACCACGTACGGCAGCGCCAACCTGGTACTGAGCAACCTGTCGGCGCTCCCGAGCACCGGGCCGAAGGGCGGTCTGCTGCTGGTCGACAGCCACTTCGACCCGCTGCGGCGCGACGACTCGGCCACGCCGGACACGTCGGTGCTGAAGAACGTCCCGTCCCGTGCGCAGTCCTCGAACGTCGCGTTCGGCCTCAAGCCGACGTACCCGTTCACCGAGTGCATCACGGGTACGGACACGACGGTGGAGTTCTGCACGGACTTCGGGGCACAGGCACCGGTGCGCACGTTCCGGGACGACGCCGGCTGGTACCCCGGGCTCGAGCTGAACGACAACGGCAGCCTGTACTACCGGGACAACGACGCGTCGACGGTCGTGCCGTCCGTCGGCAACGCGCCCTACTCGGTGCGGATGGTCGACGAGCGCGGACAGCTCCTGCCGGAGCTGTTCGGGCAGGACTTCGGCATCGGCGCCGTCACGGGCACCGGCAACCCCGAGGACGACGGCGTCGGCTACGGCACCGTGATCCACCTGAAGAAGGCGTTCAAGGGCAACACCTCTGCCCTGATCCAGATCACGCCGCCCCTCTCGTCGGGGTCGTGATCCACACCTAGTCGCAGTACCGGGGCGGGACCACCAGCCAGGTGGTCCCGCCTCAGCGGACCTCGTCAGCTCGCGCGAGGACGTACCGGAGCAGGTCGACGTCGGCCGTCGGGACGGCGATGCTCCAGGCCCCGGACCGTGAGGCGCCCTCGACCTGCGTGTACGCGGACCGCTCGAACAGCCCTCGGGACGGCTGCTGCGTCCCGAACACCCGGTGCGGCGCCGCGCCAAGCACCGACTCCAGCGACGCCACGGACGCCGCGTCCAGGCCGACGCGCACCACGACCCGCCGGACCTTGCGCTCCATCAGGTACGCGACGACCAGCACGGCCCCGCCGGCCGCGACGACGGCCAGGTCCTGGGCCGGCGAGCGGCGGCGACCGAGAACCGACAGGAGCTTGTCGGCCACCGTCCCGGAGCCCGCACTGCGCCGCACCGCGGCCGTAGGGCTCGACACGACCGGCTCGGGGCTCGGGGCTACCTGCTCCGGACGGGGCACTACCGGTTCCGGACGAGGCGGCGCCGGCTCGGGACTCGGGACCGCCGGCGCCTGCGCCGGCTCCGGCCCCGGCACGGGTCGCACACCCCGCCGTGCCCTCCTCCGGGAACCGCCCGCGTGGACGCCCGTCGTCCGGCCGTCGCGGAGCCTCTCCCGCCGGCTCTCGCGGACGCTCAGCACCAGCCACTCGGCCGCGGCTGCGATCGTCACGGCACCCGCGGCGATCCGCAGGACGAAGTTCAGCGGATCCCAGGAGTTCGATGCGTTCGCGTAGGTGCTCACCACCCAGATGATGGCGGCGACCAGCGCGATCATGAGGCTGACTAGTCGACTGGTCCGCATGGAGGTTGGTTTTCTTCGTCTCGAATCGGTCGGGTCAGCCGTCATCAGCTCGGCACGAGCAGCAGACCACCCCGCCGAAGCCCCCTCCGACAAACGCTCCCCTGCTGGGGCACAGCAGCGTACCAACGCGAACTACCAGGTAGAACGGGTTCCGGCCATCTTCATCCTGTTGCTCGCGGTATGCCCAGGGTCCCGCGCACAGCCAGGGGCCCGCCGCGCCCTCGCGCGACGGGCCCCCGGATCAGCAGGTACTCGGCCGGCACCTCAGCCGGTACATCAGCTCGCGCAGTTGTGCACGCCGCTCGTCGCGGATGCCACGACGACGTCGGCCAGACCCCCTTGCAGCGCGGTCAGGTGGAGCGCCCGGACCGTCAGCCCGTGGTCGGCCTCCGGGTCCCGCACCTGTTCGTTGACGACGATCCGCGCGACGCCCGGCAGCTCGACCACCGTGTTCGGCTCGGTGCCGATGTCGATGACCTGGCCGCCGACGCGGAGTGTCATCTCCGTGGTTCCGGTCGCCGAGCCGTCCCCTGCGCACGTGCTCGTGGCCTGGGCGGTGGCGTTCTCCACCTCGATCACCGGCAGCCCCGGGATGCCGATCCGCACCTCGTCCACGGTCGTGGTGGCCACCGACGTCCCGGGTGCCAGGCTCGTGGTCACGTCCGGGCAGACGGCGTTCGCCCGCAGCAGGAGCAGGTTCAGCGCCGCCAGGCACGCGGTGTTCGTGGACGAGGCGTCCGCCGTCCTGATCTCACCCGTGTCCGGCGTGGGCTCGAGCTCGAACCCGACCAGCGGGAGCGGCACGTCACCGCTGAGCCCGAACGCCCGGCCGGTGTAGTACTCGAGGAGCACGGTCGCGGACGCCGTCGACGGCTCGTAGTACGTGTCGCCGGCGAACTCGACGGACACGGGCACCGTGGCGTCCGCATTCAGCGGCTGGTCCACCACCTGGATGGTGCAGGCCACCGCGCCGGAGGCTCCGGTGGTACCCGTGCACTCCTGCCGGTCCGCGCCGGCGCCCAGGGCGAGCGTCACGTCCCGGCCCGAGACCCCCGGGCCCTCGGTCGTCTCCTCGGTGAGCACCCCGGACAGCTCGACGGCGGTCCCGTTCGCCACCCGGTCAGGGCCGGTGTACCGGAGCGCCGTCTCCTGCCGGGTGATCGTGAACGGGTCGGAGTCGCTCGACGGCTCGAACGTCCCGGTCCCGGCGAAGGACACGTCGATGGTCGTCTGGCCCGGCTCGTCGGTGGGCGTCAGCGAGCAGCTCGCCACGCCCTGGCCGTTGGTCGTCCCCGAGCACTCCTGCGAACCGCCACCGGAACCGAGCGAGAACGAGACGGTCTGGCCCGACACCGGGCTGCCACCCGCGGTCAGGGTCGCCGAGGGGGTGAACGCGTCGTGGAAGTCGGCCTCGGTGGGCCCGGTGTAGGTCACGACGGTCGGCTGCCGACCGATGGTGAACGGGACGGTGTCGCTCGCCGGCGCCACGTCCCGGTTGCCCGCGAACTCGGCGGTCAGCGTGGTCTCGCCCGGCGCGTCGGTCGGGGTGAGCGAGCAGCTCGCCACACCCGAGCCGTTGGTCGTCCCCGAGCACTCCTGCGACCCACCGCCCGAGCCGAGCGTGAACGACACGGTCGCTCCCGCCAGCGGGTTCCCGCCCGCCGTGAGCGTGGCCGACGCCGTGAACGACTGGGCCAGCACCGCCGACGTCGGCCCGGTGTAGGTCAGGCCCGACTGCTGCTGCGGCAGCGCCGCCGCCAGGTCGATGCGCGGGGTCGTGACCTGGTTGCCACCGCTGTCGTACGTGACGTCGACACCGGTGTCCTCCAGCAGGGCCTCGAGCTCGTCCACGCTCGCGTCGGGCCGCTCCTCGCGGAGCAGCGCGAAGGCGCCGGCCACGTGCGGCGCGGCCATGGACGTGCCGTTGAACGACGCGTAGCCGTCGTTCGAGTCGCTGGGGATCGACGACGTGATGTCGCTCCCCGGGGCGAACACGTCGAGCAGCACGCCGCGGTTGGAGAAGCCGGCGACGCTGTCGTCGTCGTTGGTCGCACCCACGGTGATCGCCTCCGGCACGCAACCGGGCGAGCCGACGGCGGCGCCGAGGCTGTCGTTGCCCGCCGCGATCACGGGAGCGATGCCCGCTGAGCGCACCCCCTGCAGCACCGACCGGTAGGGGCTGTTGTTGCAGTGCGTGCTGTGCTCGCCGCCCCCGAGGCTCAGGTTCACCGCCGCGATGTCCCGGTTCGCGGCAAGGGCCTGCACGTGCTCGAGGCCCTCGATGATGTCGTTGGAGGACGCCCTGACGCACGGCGCGTTGCCGTCGCAGTCCGCGTCGTCGTTGAAGCGGGAGAAGACCTGGACCGCGACGATGTCGGACACCGGAGCGACACCGTTCCCCGGGGCGCCGCCGGTGTCCGCACCGGCGGCAGTACCCGCCACGTGGGTACCGTGGTCGCAGAGCGCCACGTCGCACTGGGCCGCGCCGGCTCCGGTCTGCTCCTCCTGGCCGTTCGGGCACAGGGAGTCGCCGTCACCGCCGCCGGAGAAGCACGCCTCCTCCGCCACCCGGCCGCCGAAGTACTCGTGCGCCGCGTCGATGCCCGTGTCCAGGATCGCGACGGTCTGCCCGCCACCGGTGATCCCTCGCGCGTGCACGTCGTCACCGTTGATGACCGGCAGGCTGGAGTCCATGGTGGGCTCGTGCAGCTCGTCCGGGTGCACGCGGACGACGTCCGGCGACTGCGCGAGCTCCTCGATCGCCTCGGCGTCGGCGGTCACGGTGGCCAGCGGGTACAGGTCGAAGACCGTTGTCGTACGGACCGAGTGTCCGCTGGCGCGCATCTCGCCGAGCACGGCCCGCTGTCCGCCGACCTTCGACACCTCGACGATGACGCTCTGCGGCCCGTCCTTCTCGGCCTTCGCGATTAGCGCCCGTTCCCCGGCGTCCGGTGGCACGGTGTCGGGTGGCGACGCCGCTCCCGCCGCTGACGTCGTACCGATCAGGGCCGTGCAGGTCAGGAGCACGGCGAGGGCTGCAGAGGCGAAGCTGTGCGAAGCGGATCTGAGTGAAGCGGATCGTGAAGCGGATCTGTGTGAACGCATGAACATGTCTCCCTCACTTCGGCGTGGGTGCAGTGCAGGTCCGCACCTAAGGAGGGCGTTTCAGTCCATTCCGGACCACGTTGAGTGCTGGATATTCGCCCCTTCTCAAGCCGTCGAAGGGCGAATATCCAGCACTCAACAGGATTCAGAGGAGGCGGCGGGCTACCGCCCAGCGGGTCAGTTCGTATCTCGAAGAGAGCTGGAGCTTGCGGAGGACCGCGCTGACGTGGGTCTCCACCGTCTTGATCGAGATGAACAGCTCGCTCGCGACCTCCCGGTAGGAGTAGCCGCGCGCGATGAGCCGCATGACCTCCTGCTCGCGCTTCGAGAGCCGGTCGAGCTCGTCGTCGGCGACCGCCACGTCGTTCGCGGACGCGCCGAACGCGTCGAGCACGAAGCCGGCCAGCCGCGGCGAGAAGACCGCGTCCCCGCCTGCGACCTGCACCACCGCCGACGACAGCTCCGACGGCGCGATGTTCTTCGTGACGTAGCCACGTGCGCCGGCGCGGATGACGGAGACGACGTCCTCTGCCGCGTCGGAGACGGACAACGCGAGGAACCGCACGCCCTCCGCCAGCAGGTCGGAGCAGCGCTGCACCACCTCGGCACCGCCGCCACCGTTGCCGCCGGGCAGATGCACGTCGAGCAGCACGACGGGCGGCCGGTGCTCGTGCACCTTGGCCACCGCGGAGTCGACGTCGAACGCCTCGCCCACCACGGTCACCCGGTCGTCCAACGAGGCGCGCACGCCCGTACGGAACAGGTGGTGGTCGTCCACGAGCACCACGGGCACCGGGAGGGACACCAGCCCACCGCCCGAGACCGTTGCCTGGGTTGTCATCTCGTCGCACCTTCCGCAGTGGTTGGCGCAGCGCTGGGGGCCGTCGTGGCCCGCGCCCTGCCGTTCTTCTCGTTCTTCTTGTCGCCGTTCGCGGGCTTCTCGAGCGGCATCCGCAACCGCACCTCGGTACCCCAGCCAGGCCGGCTGACCACCTCGGCGGTGCCACCACGACGACGGACCCTGCCGAGGATCGACTCCCGGACGCCGAACCGGTCCTGCGCGATCTCGTCGAGGTCGAAGCCGTCGCCCCGGTCGCGGACGAACGCCTCCGCCACGGCGTCAGTGATCTCAAGGTATACGGACACGGGCGGAGCGCCGTGCTTGAACGCGTTCAGCAGAGCCTCGCGCGCCGCCTGCAGCAGTGCCGAGGTGCTCTCGGTGGGCGGGCAGTCCCCCACCACCACGGTCTCCACCGTGAGCGGCGCCACGGCGTCCTCGATCTCGGCGACCAGCTCCTTCAGCTCGGCGGCCACCGACGTGCCGGGTTCCTGCCGGTCGTCGTAGAGCCACCCGCGCAGCTCGCGCTCCTGGGCGCGAGCCATGCGTGAGACGGCCTCCGGGTCCGCGGCCTGCGCGCGGATCAGGGCAAGGGTCTGGAGCACCGAGTCGTGCAGGTGCGCGGCGATGTCGGCGCGCTCGGCCTCCCGGGCGTGGGCGGCACGCTCGTCGCCGAGCTGGCGCACGAGCCGGAACCACCACGGCACCGACACGAGCACGAGGCCTGCCACCATCGCTACCGAGGCGATGGCGGCCTGCATCAGCACGCTCCACGGCGTGTCCTGGCCCACGAGCATCAGGACACCCAGCATGGTGAGCACGACGCCGCCGGCGAGCCGCAGCAGCGCCGGCCGGGACCTGAGGCCCGTGCCCGAGCCGCCCACCCAGCGATCCCGTTCGGTCGCGTCGATCTGGCTCCAGGCCAGGGCGACGCCGCCGAGCCCGATGAGGGCGGGCAGCACCCACGATGCGACCGGGTCCCAGTCGGCGCGGAGCGCGATCAGGAGCGCGGCGCTGGACAGCAGGACCACGCCGATCCAGATGTCCCGGACCGCGAGCCTCGACACCGGCCCCGAGAGGCGGACGCGCTCGACGAGCGATGCCGCCCGGTCGGCGGCGCCGGCGTCGGCATTCGCGTCCGTGGTCAGCCGCGGCGCGAGCCGACGGCGTTCGGTGGGCACGGTGTCGGCGGCCACCGCCGGGATGCCCGCTGGGATGGTGACCCACCAGAAGACGTAGGCCACGACTCCGGCTCCGGCGAACCAGACGAGGATCAGGAACGCGACCCGGACCAGCCACACGGGTACGCCCATGTGCGCCGCGAGGCCTGCGGCGACGCCGGCCACCCAGCGGCGGCTGTATCCAGGGCCCGCGCTGCTTGGCCGGCGGAGGGTGAGTCTCTGGTTCACACCCCGATCGTCACATGTCCGGACTCCCCTGAACACGCCTGAGCCTGGATCTCAGGGTCCCGCGCGGGACTAACCAGGGTTGGTTCAGGGCAGGTCCCGATGCCGCACGGGGCGCCGGGCGCGCAGCATTGAGGCATGAGCACCGACGAGACGCGTCCAGAGGGCGCAACGCCTGGGCCGGAGGCGCCGGTCGGACCGGACGCCGAGCACGCCGGCCCGGCCTTCGAGCCAGCAGTCGATCCAGCGACCGACCCGATGGTCGATCCTGCACCTGTCGCACCCGGGCAGAAGCCCTACCCGGAGTCCGGCTTCTTCGCATCCATCCGCCGCGGTCTGTTCCCGCGCTCCGAGCAGCGCTGGGTGGGCGGCGTCGCGGGCGGCGTCGCCGAGCGCATCGGCTGGGACCCGCTGCTGGTCCGCGGCATCCTTGTCGTGAGCTTCTTCCTCGGTGGGCTCGGCCTCATCCTGTACGGCATCGGCTGGGCGCTGCTGCCCGAACGCGACGGCCGCATCCACCTGCAGGAGGCGACGCGCGGCAACTTCGACGTCGCGATGCTCGGGTCGGTGGCCGTGTTCCTCACGGGCTTCGCCTGGGGCGGACCGTCCGGCTGGTGGGACGACAGCGGCTGGGAGTGGCTCGCCTTCCTCTTCTGGCTGGCCGTCCTCGGTGTGGTGTTCTACCTGATCGTGCAGGGCGTGCAGCGACGCCGCGACAACGCCGCCCTCCGTACCGGCGCGGTCGCGGGGAACCCCGGTGTGCCCACCCCTGGCACTCCCGCCGCGGGCGTGCCGACCCCGGGCGTGCAGGCTCCTGGCCCGCAGGCTCCTGGTGCGCCCGCCGGTTCCGCCCCGCAGCGTCCCGGCGACCCCGGCGCGTCCGCCCACTTCACACCCGCACCGCCGGTCGAGTACCGCCGACCCGACGGCCTCGTCTACGCGACCGGCGCCGGCCCGGCGCCCTACCGCCAGACACAGACGCCGTACCGGTCCAGCCCGACCCAGACGATCCCGCCGCAGCCGGTCTACACCCCGCCCGCACCCCGCGTGCACCGCGGCCCGGGCGGGGCCACCGTCGGGGTCACGATGGGAGTGATCCTGCTGGCCGGCGCCCTGCTCCTGGGTCTCCAGCGGATGGACGCCTCCGGCCTGCCCGACGGCCTCGGTCAGCTCGGCTCCGTCTGGCTGGGCCTCGCGACCGTGACGCTGGGCATCGCGATCCTCGTCTCGGCCATGCGTGGCCGCACCAGCGGTCTGCTCGGGTTCTTCGCGATCGTCGCCATGCTGTTCGGCGTCGCCTACGTGGCCGTCGCCGACACCGTGGGCCCGCGCTGGGTGGACGACGCCATGACGAGCAGCCGCGAGATCGAGGGCTACGTGTCGGGCTCCAACAACCCGGACGCGGCCACCATCACGGAGGGCACCGTCATGGTGCAGACCGTGCAGGAGGCGGAGAACGGCTTCTACGTCCAGTGGGGCGACCCCGTCATCGACCTCACCGAGCTGGACCTGTCCGAGGTCGAGCCGGGCGACCCGGTGGTCGTGCCGATCCAGCTCGGCGCGGGCCAGACCGTCGTGAACGTCCCGGCGGACATCGCGGTGGAGGCGAACGCCTATGTCGCAGCGGGGCACGTCCAGTGGAACGTGGACGACCACGACCGGGCCGCGAGCGGCGTCGGATCGGACACCTACTTCGCCAGCGACGAGGTCGGAGAGGACGGCGCGGTGCTGACCCTCGACATCGAGGCCGGCGCAGGCGAAGTCATCGTGAGCGAGACCAAGTGAGGGAGCGCGCCATGACCGAGCACACGAGCGACCACGAGAACCCGAGCAAGACCCCGAGCCGGCCCGAGGGCCAGGACACGAGCGAAACCATGGACAACAAGAACCCGCAGGACTCGGGCACCACCGAGGTGCTGCCCGCGGCGGAGACCCCGCCGACGCAGGAGATCGCCCAGGCCACCCAGCGGCTGCCCGAGGGCCCAGCGACTGAGGGCCCCGCCCCCGAGGGTGAGGTGCACCCGGCCTACGGCATCGCCGCGGCACGGGCACAGGAGCAGGAGGCGGCGGCGACCGCCGTCCAGGATGCCCCGGCACGCGACGACTCCGACCCGGTCGCCGCACCGCGCGACCCGGCACGCGAGGTACCCGCCACGCCCGGGGCGACCGCTCCGGCGTCCGCTCCGACGACCACTCCGACGTCTGCTCCGGCGCAGCCGACCCAGGCGGCCACGCGGCGCGGACCACGTGTCGGGACGGCGGTGTGGGGGCTGATAGTGATCGCCGTCGGCCTCGGCATCCTCGCGGTCTCCGCCGGCGTGATGTTCGACGTGGGCGTCGCCCTCATCCTGCTGCTCGGTGCGGCAGGCGTGATCCTCGTCGTCGGATCGGTGGTCTCGAGCATCCGCCGACGCTGAGCCCCTGCGGTCTGGCGAGGTAGAGCGCCTGTCCGGGTCCCCCTGGCGACACAGGGAGACCCGGACAGG